>JANPCW010000808.1:0-3459 GCA_031431155.1 Janthinobacterium sp.
AACTGGCCGCACGCGTGCTGGTGCACATACCAGGGCGGGTCGGTAGGCAAGACATGCGCGATGCACTGCGCCGCACTGTGCCTGCGCGCGCCCGGAGGGGGCGCAAACTGCCATCCTAGTCGCAGGGTATTGTCGCCGCCACACCAAGCCAGGATGGCACGCTGGGTCTGCCCCGGGCGTAGCGCCAGCAGCAAATTCATCCTCATGGACAGGAATGAATCGGCCCACACCAGCTTGCTCTGGTCGAGCAGCGCCTGCAGCAAGCCTGCAGCCTCCTTTCCCTGCAGCACGGCGCCATCGTAGCGGCCGCAATCGCCTTGAAGCGCAAGAAAGCGCACGATTAGCGCTTGGTCGCCAGGCTCAAGCTCGAACGGCGGCGCCGTCAATAATTTGGCAGGGGCGCCAATTTGCGCGACCTCGACGGCGCCGTCGTTGCGCTGAGAGCTTGCCCGGCAGGCAAATAATACGAGCGCCTTGTTCTCATCGGGAACCACGACAAAACAGAGTCGATCGGCGGGCGCCTGCATCATGGCGGTCGGCGTCTGTCCCAGGGAAACAAGGTTCGGTTTGCTCGGACTGACCCGTGCGGCGCGTGCCCGGGCTGGTGCCCGGCGCACCGAGGCCGGCGCCTTCAGCGTGCCCCAATGCTTTTGCGCCAGCCGCAAATACTCGATCAACACCGCGGCTACATGCTCGCAGTTATGTCCGGCTTGACAGGAGCAACTGCCTTCAACAATGCCGCGTTCGCCCGACAGCTCCACGACCTGGGTGTAGCGCCGGCCATCGACGTCGTCAACCGTGGCGTCGAGCATGTTGCCATCTTGATTCAGTGCAGTGACGAGATCGGATTCGACACACGCCATGCCACGCTCAAAGATCAATCCGCCCAGCGTTTCGAGCAGGTCGTCAAGTGTAAATTTCATCAGAATGCTCGTTACTCCGTATTGCCGCGATAGGCGCGGCCCAGGCCGACCTCGATTCCGGTCAGCGCCTCCAGCCAGTGCAAAAAAATTGAACCGCACCATGGGCTGCATCGAAGTTTGTTCGCGGCAAGCAATGGCAGGGCGCACGTATTTTACCGGACTTGGGCAAAGGCCACGCTAAGGTTGCCTTGATCACCACGGCCTGCGGTACGACAAGGATCCCGAAGGCACGCCGTTCCTCAGCAGCGACGCCGATCGCGTTCGCCAAGCCGGCATGGCCGCCTACGAACAAACAGACAACTCCAGGCGCTTTCCCAAAGCCACGAAGGCTTGCTCAAGCTTATCGATCTTGGTGGCGTGATGCAGGTCGATCAAGCGGTTGATGTCCTGTGGGGTGGTGCTCATGCGTCGCGAAAGGTCGGATGGCCCGACGTTCTGCGCGAGCATTTCATTAAGCAGAAGGACTTTAGCCGCAACGCTCGCAGGCAAGGCGATGAGCCGCTCGCCGGGTTCTGGCCGGGATGGCAGGGGCACGGGCCGCTTGCCATCAAAATAAAAATCCATTGACGAGATTAGTGCGTCCTTGGCCATGAACAAGGCGTCAGCCTCGTTGTCCCCTTGCGTGATCGCCTCCGGAATATCGCGAAAGGTCACAACACAGCCCCCGGTATCGGGAAGAAAAGTTGCAGGGTATTGCATATGAGCTCCTTTAGTGGTGCTGTAAAGCGTGCGACAAATCCCATCGGGGCTGGCCTCACTTCAGTTTGAGTTTCTTTTTAACCGCCTCGACAAGTGGCATTTTCAGTTCCTTGGCTGGGTGTCTCGGAAGAACCGTTTCTTCGCCGTTCAGGTAGGCCTTCAAGTGATTCGTTCCCTGCTTGAAAGTCGCCCCTTGCTTCGTCAGCCACCTGACAAACTCGCTCTGCTTGACAGCACCTCCCATTGCTGTTTCGATGGGATTATATTAAACAAAATTGAGTAATCAATCAAAAAATATTTAAATTTTCTTTGATTAATATGTGCGTAAGGGAAATCAAAAAAGCTCCTTCCTCACAAGGGATTTATCGCCGGGCGCTATTCGAGGTGGCCTCAAGGGGGCGGCATCGCTTGTCCCGGCGCGATATACTGAGCCCGCGCGCGCACGGCGTTTGACCAGCAGCGTTTCCAGGGGCAGCGCATGCGTCGCGTCCTCGTGTTGTTCATGGAGAGACCAAACGCATGTTAAATCAGACTAGATTGATCCAAACGCTGGCCGCCCGCATGGAGGCCGATTCGGGCCAGGCGCAACTGTTCGAGACCCATATCTCGTGGGTGCTGGTGTGCGGGGAGTTCGCCTACAAGTTCAAGAAGGCGCTGCGGTTGGAATATCTCGACTATTCGACGCTCGAAGTGCGCCATTTATTTTGTGAGGAAGAATTGCGCCTGAACCGGCGCCTCGCGCCCGAGCTCTATCTGGGCGTCGTTGCAATCACCGGCACAGCGGAATGCCCGCAGATTGATGGTGACGGTGGCACGCTCGATTATGCAGTCAAGATGCGTGCCTTTCCGCAAGCCTCGCTATGGGACTATCGGCTGCGGCATCGGCTGCTCAGTGGGCGAGAAGTGGACGCATTGGCGGCCAAGCTTGCCAGGTTTCATCTGGACGCTGCGCGCGCTCCCTGTGAGCTGGACTGGGGAACGCCCGAGGCCCTGGCCGCGCGCACCTGCGAGGATCTGGCCTCGATTGCGGCGCTGCTGTCCACCCCGAACGACGCGCTCGGCGCATTGCTTGCCTGGCAATCCAGACAGCAGGCAGCGCTTGAGCACAGCTACATCGAGCGCAAGGCGGGCGGCTATATCCGCGAGTGCCATGGCGACCTGCATTGCGGCAATATCCTGACCTGGGACGACCGGGTGGAGGTATTCGATGGGATCGAATTCAATGAAGGCATGCGCTGGATCGATGTGATGCACGATTTCGCGTTTATCTATATGGACTTGCGCTTCCGAGGGCGATCGGATCTGGCGGCA
The DNA here is from genome assembly GCA_031431155.1 of Janthinobacterium sp. Taxonomy (GTDB): domain Bacteria; phylum Pseudomonadota; class Gammaproteobacteria; order Burkholderiales; family Burkholderiaceae_D; genus JANPCW01. The sequence continues at coordinate 2,934 of JANPCW010000808.1, forward strand.
CGCCTGCTTAATCACTATCTGGGTGTGAATGGCGACTACGCAGGGCTAGCCGTGCTCGCTTACTACCAGACCCAGCGCGCCCTAGTGCGCGCTAAAGTTGGTTTGTTGCGTGCGCAGCAATTGCGGCGCGATGGGCAGGATGGAGCCCCTGACGCAGTGCAGGCTGCGCGTTACCTGGACTTCGCCCTGGCCCGCAGCCGGCCCGGTGCGTCGTTCATCGTGATTACCCACGGTTTTTCCGGCAGCGGAAAGTCGACCATCGCCCGTCACCTGGTCGAGCTGCTCGGCGCGGTGCAAATTCGGTCCGATGTCGAGCGCAAGCGCATGCATGGACTGGCGCCCACATCCGATGCACGCGCGGCGCCCGGTGCCGGCCTCTATGATGCCGCGAGCGGTCGCATGACCTACGCCCGCTTGCGCGAGCTGGCGCGTCAGATTAGCGCAGCAGGCCTGCCCGTGATCGTGGATGCGGCGTTTTTGATGCGCGAACAACGCCAGCAATTTGAGGATCTGGCGCGCGAGCTCG
>JANPCW010000809.1:0-1797 GCA_031431155.1 Janthinobacterium sp.
GCGTTCGGCTTCGGCAGCGGCTTCGGTCACGCCGACAAGGAAGAAGCTTACCCAGGCTTCCCAGGCACCGTCCGTGCGCGTGGCCGATAGCAGGCGGTAGTACTGCGTCTGATTGCGTTTGAGATATCCGCTCAGGTAGAGCAACGGTTCTTTCAGCAGGCTCCAGTGTTCGAGCAGTGCGGTGATCAGCAATCGACCAATGCGCCCATTGCCGTCAAGGAAAGGGTGTATCGTTTCGAACTGCGCATGGGCGAGGGCGATGATGACCAACGGCGGCAGCGGCGCCGGCTCGGCGTGAATAAAGCGTTCGAGGTCGCCCAGCAGGTGCGATACCTGCTCGGGCGGCGGCGGGACGAATACGGCGTTGCCTGGCCGGCTGCCGCCGATCCAGTTTTGGGAGCAACGCAGCTCCCCAGGTTGCTTGGCGGCGCCCCGTGCCCCGTCAAGCAGGATCCGGTGGGCGTCACAAATCAGGCGGACGCTCAATGGCAGCCCGTGCGTATCGTGCAGATTGTCGCGCACCATGCGGAACGCACGCATATAGTTGGTGACTTCTTCGACATCCTCGCGATTGTTCAGCTCGATGCCCGCTTCCTGGTCGAACAAGTCGGCCAGGGTCGCCTGCGTACCTTCGATTTGAGAGGTCAGAAGCGCTTCCTTGCGCACAGCGCTGTAGAGTAGCCACTCCACCGACGGTACGAGGCCGGACACCGCCGAGAGGCGGGCCAGGGCCACTTCGGCCGCACGGTTTTGGGATTCGTAGGAAAGTGCTGACAGCGCCGGCTCAGCCGGTGGCAGCGGATGCGGCACAAAGGCGCGCACCGTTTCGTTGAGCGTGGTGGTACTAACAAAAGTGCCGGAGACGCGTGCCATTTCAAGCTTTCTTTGATCCCTTTCATATTAAAGCATTCTTTAATAAGAGAGAAGATATTAAAGGATCGTTTAATTTGATGGCGCACGCGGCAGATGGAATGCGCCTAGTTTCTAACGTCTTCGCACAAAAAAACCGCGGGGCTCATAGGGAGAGCCGCGGTTTTTTGGACTTCTTGGTACTTCTTAAGACTAATTCTTGGTGGGATAGGTGGACTTGAATAAAGCCTTGAAACCCGCATGGATAAGCGGTTTATGAATTTTTTGAATCGTCTAAACCCGCACTGATACCCGCAAAAATAGTTCTTGGCTGTTTTGATCCCGTCGCCGCTAACTATGTGCTAGACGCGACTAGTGCCATGGCCGGTGCAGTTCTTCATTTCGCTGCGGTGCGCGTAATCAAGCAATTTGATGAACTTCCGCTTCTGTTTGCACTGGACCCGTAGCGCGATGGCAGGCGCCAAATGGAATATATGCCTCCCTCCCGCGGAGGGCATGCAGATGTCACATGCTGCGGTAATTGATGGTGCCATTGCTCGGATCGATCGGCAACGCACCGGCGCTCTGGAGGAGGAGCGCCGCGCACACAGCGGTACGCCCTGACGAGCTACCTCGCCTTTGCTTGGCTCAAATCCCCCCTTCCGATAGATCGTCAGCCGGTTGGTTCGGCTTTCAAAATGCTCAGCGAAGGAGTGGGTTCTCGTAACCCGACGGCATCAATGTGCCAAAGTGGAAATGTCGGAACGGACCACTTGAGGAAAGGAGAACCCACCGTAAATTTTACCAAATATGGCGTAGATATTGCCGAAAACGTCGTCCAATTGTACCGGGTCGACCCTGAGACTGGCGAGGTCTTCAATAAGCAGATCAAACGTGCGAAGTTCCTGGAACATTTCGCGAACCGCGCGCCCTGCCTGATCGGTATGG
>JANPCW010000810.1:0-1872 GCA_031431155.1 Janthinobacterium sp.
CTTCGCATCAAGGTGACCGACCCTTCCAACGACGACCAGATCTTGTTCGTCAACAGCTGGGGTCCGGTCGGTGGCGCCACCGCCAAAGTTGCTCCACATGGCAGCGTTCCCGCCAACCAAGCCGCGATGGCGCCGGCTGCCGCCCAAGGTGGACAGCAGCCAGCGGCCGGCGCTGCTGGCACAGAGGGCGAAGTCAAGAGTGTGACGGCCGCTGGCGGTTATACCTACATCGAGGTCAAACAGGGCGGCGCGATCGTCTGGGTGGCAGCACCTGAGACGACGCTCAAGGTTGGCGACAAAGTGCGCTGGGACGGTGGGTCGGTGATGCAGAATTTTACCGCCAAGTCGCTTGGCCGCACGTTCGATAGCATTATCTTCGCCAGCAAGGTCGCCAAGATCTAGCTGGAGCGCTCTGGCTGGATGGTGCGGGTTTGATCCATTCGGCCTAATGGCGAGGAAATGATGTAATTGCTGGATCTTGAGGCCGGCTGTGCTAACCTGAACAGGGTTCACAGCACGCTTTCCACGCCAATGAAATTACTGTTGCGCTGGCTCATTGCCGCGGTTGCCATCGGCGCAACCACACCGGTTGCCACGGCCGAGGGCGCCGTGCCCCCCCCTGCTTCGCAAGCCTGCCTCACTCCCGCTGCCTGGAGCGTTCCCGACGGATCCCGGTTTCGGGCCGCCAGCACCAGCGCGGTGTTGGCGGTGAGCGCAAAACGCGACGTGGTGCTGCTGGGCGAATCGCACGGCGAAGACGACCATCACCGCTGGCAACTGCAGGCGCTGGCTGCGCTGTACGCGCTGCGCCCGGCCATGGTAATCGGTTTCGAGGCGTTCCCGCGCCGGCTCCAGCCTGTACTCGAACGCTGGGTCGCGGGCGAACTCACACCCAAGCAATTGCTGGAGCTATCCGAATGGGATACGGTCTGGAATGTGCCGTTTGATCTGTACCTGCCGCTGTTTCAGTTCGCCCGCATCAACCGCATCCCCATGGCTGCGCTCAACGTCGACAACAAGCTCAACAAGAAAATTATTAGCAAAGGTTGGGACGCTGTACCGCATGCCGAGCGCGAAGGCGTCGGCCGCCCCGCGCCGCCCTCGGCCGCGTACCGCGCGTTTCTGCTCGAGGTGTACCACGCGCATGCGGCCATGCGCGGCCATGGCGACAGCAAGACCCCCAACGACGACAATAGCTTCCGCTATTTCATGGAATCGCAACTGACCTGGGACCGAGCCATGGCGGAAGCCCTGGCGCGCCGCATGCTCCCCGCGACCGGCGGCAAGACGCTGGTTGTGGGCATCATCGGCAGTGGCCATCTGCGGTTCGGCTTTGGCGTGCCGCACCAGTTGCGCGACCTTGGCGTGCACAATGTTGGCACCCTGCTGCCGCTTGGCTCCGATGCCGACTGCGACGAGCTGCGCGCTGGCCTGGCCGATGCCGTGTTCGCGTTGCCGCCGCAAGCGGGCGCCAAACCGGAGCCGCCGCGGCTGGGCCTGCAACTGGAACAGAACATGGACAGCGTCCAGATCGCCACCATCACCGCCGGCAGCCTGGCCGAACGGACTGGCTTGAAAAGCGGCGACCGCTTGCTCGAGCTGGGTGGCGCGCCGGTCCAAAAAGTGGCGCCAGTGATCGCAGCGATCCGCCGGCAACCGCCAGGCAGTTGGCTGCCATTACGGCTCCAGCGCGGCACCGCGACGCTGGAATTGGTGATCAAGTTCCCTCCCAAGCCATGACGCCTGGATGCGAACCGGCGTCCCGGTGGGCGCCGCTCACTGTGCGTGTCATGCTGAGCACAGTGCTCGTCATACTGAGCCTGAGCCCGCAGCCGGCGTTGGCCGCCTCTCCACAGCTTGAGCTGCAACTCG
>JANPCW010000811.1:0-10486 GCA_031431155.1 Janthinobacterium sp.
GCGAGATGGTGGTCGATTTTTGCGCCGGCGCCGGCGGCAAGACGCTGGCGCTGGGCGCATTGATGCGCAATACCGGCCGCCTGTACGCGTTCGACGTGTCCGAAAAGCGCCTGGCCAAGCTCAAGCCCCGGATGGCGCGCACCGGCTTGTCGAACGTGCATCCGGTGCAGATCGCGCATGAAAAAGATGCGAAGATCAAGCGGCTGGCCGGCAAGATCGACCGCGTGCTGGTCGATTCGCCCTGCAGCGGCCTTGGCACCTTGCGCCGCAACCCCGACGTCAAATGGCGCCAGCAACCGCAATCGATCGTCGAACTGGTGGAAAAGCAGCGTGCCATTCTCGACAGCGCAGCGCGACTGCTGAAGGGTGGCGGGCGCCTGGTGTACGCCACCTGCAGCTTGCTCGACGAAGAGAATGAAGCCATCGTTACCCAATTCCTGGCCGCTCATCCGGAGTTCTTCCTGGTGCCGATGAAGCAGGTGCTGGTGGAGCAGCGCATCGAGCTGGACATGGGCGATTACTTGAAATTGCTGCCACACAAGCATCAGACCGATGGATTTTTCGCCGCCGTGATGGAGCGCAAGCCGTTGGCGCCCAAGCCGCCCAAGGCTGCCGAAGCAACCGAAGACGAGGCATTGAACGACACTGAGTCTGCCGATCAGGCGCAATAATTGCCCGGGGCAAGCGCTTCTCTGCTTGCTTGCCCCATCATTCTTGGCCCGGCCGCGCCTGCGTGGTTTATGTTGGCGCCGACGCAATCCCCCATGACCGACCGCTATTCAAGGACCCTCGATGCCGCTCGCAAGTTTGCTCTCTGACCTCGTCCACGATCTGCGTGCGCCCGGCATGCTGTCGCAAATCGGAGCGATTCTTGCGTGCGCGCTGGTAGGGTGGGGCAGCTCGCGCATGATTCGCCGCCATATCGGGCAGCGCGATGCGCAACCCTTGATGGTGCAGCTCGGCGTCGAGAGCTTTACCCGCGTGCTGGGACCATTGCTGATCGTGCTGTTGTTGCTAGTTACCAAATACTTTCTCGCCAAGTGGCAAAGCGTCAATTTGCTGCGCGTTGCGCTGCCGATCTTTGGTTCGCTTGCGGTCATCCGGTTTGCCTTCTTTTTGCTGCGCCGGGTGTTCACACGTCAAGGCCGGGTCGGTTCCACCATCCGCACCTTTGAAAAAATCTTTGCCTTGATGGCGTGGCTGGCCGTGGCGCTGTATATCACCGGCCAGTGGCCGGACTTGTTTCAATATCTGGACGACACCACGCTGCCGCTCGGTAAGCACAAGGTATCGCTGGCCGCCATTTTTCAGGCCGTCGCCTCGGTCGCAGTAATGCTGATGCTGGCATTGTGGGCCGGCACTGCGCTGGAAGATCGCTTGATGACGGTGCAGGGCTTGCATTCGTCGCTGCGGGTTGTCATGGCGCGCCTCGGGCGTGCCACGCTGATCCTGGTCGCGCTGCTGGTCAGCCTGTCGCTGGTGGGGATCGATTTGACGGTGCTGTCGGTGTTCGGCGGTGCGCTTGGGGTCGGGCTTGGGCTGGGCCTGCAAAAAATTGCCAGCAATTATGTGTCGGGCTTCGTGATCCTGCTCGATCGTAGTTTGATGATCGGCGACATGATCCAGGTCGAAAAATATTACGGGCGCGTTACTCAGATCAACGCGCGCTATACGGTGCTGCAGGGTCTCGATGGGATCGAGACGGTGTTGCCAAATGAAATGCTGGTATCCGGGCCGGTGCAGAACCTGTCGCTAACCAATAAGACCTTGCGCCTTGTGACCCAGGTCAGCGTTGCCTACGACAGCGATCTGGATCAGGCGTTGTCGCTGATGGAGCAAGCGGCCGCCGGCGCGGCGCGGGTTTCCGCCGAACAGCCGCCATTCGCCGTGTTGCAACGCTTCGGCGCCGATGGCCTCGACCTGGAGGTCGGTTTTTGGATCGAGGATCCCGAGAACGGGCGCGGCGCGGTTGTTTCGGAAGTGAACCGGGCAATCTGGCGCGCCTTCAAGGAGCACCAGATCAGCGTGCCCTTTCCGCAGCGTGAGGTGCGCATCGTCGGCTTGCCGGCCTCGTTCGCGCTGCCGGCGGGGCCCGGCACGGAAACTGGCGCCATTATTGGGCGTTCCTCGGATCAACAGGAATAGGCGTACAATCGGGCGAGTTACGAGTCAATCGGACCTTTCTGATGATCCAGGGCGACCGATAAAACGTGCATTCACTCTGGAGCAGTAATGACCTTTAGTTCAGTTTTAGACGCCATCCTGCATTTCCTGGACAGCGGCATGCTCGGATTTTCCGGCTGGCAAGTGTTTTTTTATACCGCCATCGTGACCCATATCACGATTGCCAGCGTCACCATCTATTTGCACCGGCACCAGGCGCACCGGGCGCTGGAATTGCATGCAATCCCCAGTCATTTCTTCCGTTTCTGGCTCTGGTTGACCACCGGACAGGTGACTAAAGAGTGGGCCGCAATTCACCGCAAGCATCACGCCAAGTGTGAAACCGCGGAAGACCCGCATAGCCCGGTCACGCGCGGCATCCGGAAGGTATTGCTCGAGGGCGCCGAGTTGTACCGCGCAGAGTCGAAAAACCTGGAAACCATGGATAAGTATGGACATGGCACCCCGAGCGACTGGATCGAGCGCAACCTCTACACCAAATATAGCTGGCAAGGTGTCAGCCTGCTTCTGGTTATCAATATTGCGCTGTTCGGCGTCATCGGCGTGTCGGTTTGGGCCGTGCAGATGCTGTGGATTCCGGTCACCGCTGCCGGCATCATCAACGGTATCGGTCACTATTGGGGCTACCGCAACTACGACTGTGCCGATGCGGCATGTAACATCGTTCCTTTCGGCATCCTGATCGGGGGCGAAGAGCTGCACAATAATCACCACACATTTGCCAGCTCAGCCAAGCTGTCGTCCAAATGGTATGAGATCGATATCGGCTGGGTGTATATCCGCATGCTCGAAACGCTGGGCCTGGCAAAAGTGAAAAAGCTGGCGCCGGCGCCGAAGTTCTCGCACGGCAAGATCATTGCCGACTTCGACACCTTGCAATCGGTGATTGCTAACCGCTACGATGTGATGTCCAAGTATGCCAAGCACGTCAAGCACGCCTGGCGCGATGAATTGGCGGCCCTCAAGGGCAAGGCCGGACTCGAGTCGCGGTTCCTGAAGTCGTCGCGCAAGTTGTTGCAGCGCGAACCGGCCAAGCTGGAAGCGCCGCAACAGCAGCAATTGATCGAACTGTTTGCCCACAGCAAAGCACTGGAAACGATGCATCAAATGCGCGTTGAACTGGGCGCGATCTGGGAGCGCTCCCATTTCACCCGCGACCAGCTTTTGCATCAATTGCAGGACTGGTGCGCACGCGCTGAAGCGTCCGGGGTCAAGTCCCTGGAGGAATTCTCGTTGCGCCTGCGCAGCTACTCTTAAAGCCGCGCCATCGAACGCCTCAGTCTCCGCTAAAAAACGGCTCCGTCTATTCGGTGCCGTTTTTTTTCGCTCGAGATTGGCTCGGCTTGGTGCTTGCGTGGTGGGATCGGACGTGTGGGATAGCACGCTGCCGGCGGACAATACGGCGTGGAAGGCGGGGAAACTGCGCTTAAAACAAAAAAGCCGTTCGCATCAGTGAACGGCTTTCTGTCTCAAAAAATCAGAGATCGACTTACTTGATCTTTGTTTCTTTGTACGTGACATGCTTGCGTACTTTCGGATCGAATTTCATGATCTCCATTTTCGCAGGCGTGGTACGCTTGTTTTTGGTCGTCGTGTAGAAGTGACCTGTACCGGCGGTCGATTCTAACTTGATTTTGTCGCGGCCTGATTTTGCCATGATAGCTCCTTTATTCTGCTAATTAGACTTTTTCGCCACGAGCGCGCATGTCGACTAATACGGCGTCAATGCCGACTTTGTCGATGACGCGCAGACCGGCGTTGGACAAACGCAGGGAGACCCAGCGGTTTTCAGACTCAACAAAAATACGACGATTTTGCAAGTTAGGCAAAAAACGACGTTTGGTTTTGTTGTTTGCATGGGAAACATTGTTGCCGACCATCGGCTTCTTCCCAGTGACTTGGCAAACACGTGCCATGGCGCACTCCTTAAGGACTTCCACAATTGGAAAAACGTGAGTATATAGAAAAACCATTGATTTATCAATGACTTGTGGAAAACAATTGTGTCTTGATCTGTCGCTTAAATTTAACAATTGGAACTATGTGGTTTTCCCATTCACGTCAGCCCCCCGTTTAGAGCTGGCCGTGTTCCGCGAACGAGTGTACGTGCGGGCCGGCGACGACAAAGTGATCGAGCACGCGCACGTCGATCAGGGCCAGCGCTTGCATCAGGGCCTGGGTCAGTCGCAGGTCTGATTCGCTTGGGTCGGCGCTGCCGGACGGGTGGTTGTGCGCCAGCATGACGCCGGCCGCATTGTGGCAAAGGGCCGCTTTGACCACTTCGCGCGGATAGACGCTGGTGTGGGTCAGCGTGCCGCGAAACATTTCTTCGGATGCGATCAGGCGGTTCTTGACATCGAGGAACAGCACGACAAATATTTCGTGGTCGCGGTTGCCCAGGCTCATGCGCAAATACTGTTTGACAGCCTCGGGCGAGCTGAGCGCGCAGCCAGACTGCAATTGCTCGCCGACGGCGCGCCGCGCCAGCTCCATGACTGCCTGGAGTTGGGCGAACTTGGCCGGGCCGAGCCCATGAATGGTCGAGAACTCGCGCAGGCTTGCCGCGAACATCGCCTGCAGCGAGCCGAAATGGCTAATTGTTTCGCACGCCAGTTCCACGGCGTTCTTGCCGCGCACGCCCACCCGCAAGAACAGCGCCAGCAGTTCCGGGTCGGACAGGGCTTCAGCGCCGTGGTTGATCAGGCGTTCGCGCGGTCGCTGCTGCTCCGGCCAGTCGTTGATACCCATCGACGTCCCCTTGAAATGTCTCTCGCTTATTTGTGTATTTATTGGCGCGCGAACGCGGGCAGGGTCGGCAAGGTGGCTTACAATACCGTTTTGCCGGCTCGCCCTTACTGTTACCAATATCATGCCCATTGCATCTACCGCCGTCGTCACCGAATCGGCTTACCTCACATTGCATTATCGGCTCGCCATTGGCGACGGTACTGATCTTGTCACAACCTTTCAGGGAAATCCCGCCACGCTGATGCTAGGGCAGGGTCAGCTGGCGCCGTTTCTGGAGGCCTGCTTGCTCGGTTTGTCCGAAGGCGCCCACCAGACCTTTGAGATCGCGCCGGAGCAGGGTTTCGGTGCGCGCAATCCGGAGCTGATCCAGCTGGTCTCGCGCGCGACCCTGGACCAAAACTCGCAACCAGGCGCCGACTACAAGACCGGCGATCTGGTCGATTTTGCCGCGCCCGGCGGCGGCCGCTTTGCCGGCATGCTGCGCGAGATGCGCGCCGATTCGGCCCTGTTCGACTTTAATCATCCACTGGCTGGACAGGCGCTCACGTTTGAAGTGAAGCTCATAGCGATTCTGTAGGTGGCATTAGCCAGACAAGGGACTATCGATGGACCAAGAAATTTTACTCGCCCAGCCGCGCGGTTTCTGTGCCGGCGTCGACCGTGCGATCGAGATCGTCGAGCGCGCCCTGCAGCAATTCGGCGCGCCTATCTATGTGCGGCACGAAATCGTGCACAACGCCTACGTGGTGGACGATTTGCGCAACAAGGGCGCCATCTTCATCGAGGAACTGGACGATGTCCCGCCCGGCAATACGCTGGTATTCTCGGCCCATGGCGTGTCCAAGGCGGTGCGGGCCGAGGCCCAAGCGCGCGGCCTGACCATTTTCGATGCGACCTGTCCCTTGGTGACCAAGGTCCACATCGAGGTCGAAAAAATGCGGCGCCTCGGTTGTGAAATCATCATGATCGGGCACGAGGGCCACCCTGAAGTCGAAGGCACGATGGGGCAGGCCGAGCAGGGCATGCATCTGGTCGAGACCGTGGCCGATGTCGCACGTTTGTCAGTGGGCAACCCCGAGATGGTTGCGTTCGTGTCCCAAACCACCTTGTCGGTCGACGATACGGCCGACATCATTGCCGCGCTCAGGCAAAAATTTCCGCACATCGTAGAGCCCAAGAAGGCCGATATTTGCTACGCTACGACAAACCGCCAGGAAGCCGTGAAGTTCATGGCGCCCCAGGTGGACTTGGTCATCGTCGTGGGCAGCCCGAACAGCTCGAACTCGAACCGCTTGCGTGAAGTGGCGCAGAAAAAAGGTACCCCGGCCCATATGGTGGATAATGCATCGCAAATTGATCCGGCCTGGCTGATGGGCAAGCTGAGAATTGGCGTAACGGCCGGCGCGTCGGCGCCCGAGGTGCTGGTGCAGGCAGTGATCGACCGCCTCAAACAATGCGGCGCCCGCAGTGTGCGCGCGCTCGATGGAGTGGAGGAAAATGTGACGTTCCCTTTGCCGAAGGGCTTGGACGGCTTGAAACTGCGTGCTTTGTAGAAATTGGCGCGCTGCGGCAAACTAATAATATTCGGAAAACCTTGTATTTTCCGATATTAGTTTTCCGAGATTCTCGCTATCATATGCTCGCTTGGAAGGGTGTCGTTCGATGCTTACTCTGCTTGCAGAAGACAATGGATAGACAGGCAAGACCAGCTGCGCCCCGCTTCAAGCCTGACGGTCTCTTTGGATGAGCGCTCTCGCCAACGGCGGCACCTGCGAATTTTTTCGTGGGTGCCGTTTTTGTTAAGTGCTGGTCCAAGGTTGGCCGCCAGACGCATTACGCTGTAAAACAGAATCCGAACTACAAGAGGAGACAAGAAAAACCATGGATACCTTTATCCAACAAATTATCAATGGGCTGGTGCTGGGCAGTATGTATGCGCTGGTCGCTTTGGGCTATACGATGGTGTATGGCGTGTTAAACCTGATCAACTTTGCCCACGGCGACGTGTTGATGATAGGCGCGATGGCAGGGCTGACCATCATCAAGTTGCTCAACGTCTACGCGCCGGACTTGCCTGGCTTCGTCAAACTGGGCATCGCCATTGCCGGGGCAATCCCGATCTGCATGCTGGTCAATATCATTATCGAGCGGGTTGCCTACCGCCGCTTGCGCAATGCGCCACGGCTGGCGCCGCTGATCACCGCGATCGGCGTTTCCTACCTGCTGCAAACGTTCGCGATGATGATTTGGGGCCGCAGTCCGCTGCCGTTCCCGCAACTGCTGTCGTCCGATCCGATCCACATCGGTGGCGCTTTGATTTCGCAAACCCAGATGCTGTTGCTGGCGCTGGCTGCAATTGCGATGTTTACCCTGGTGATCCTGGTCGAGAAGACCAAGATGGGGCGCGCCATGCGCGCCACGGCCGAGAATCCGCGGGTGGCAGGCCTGATGGGCGTCGACTCCAATAAGGTGATCGTCGCCACCTTTGCCATCGGCGCCGCCCTGGCGGCCATCGCCGGCGTGATGTGGGGCGCGAACTATTCCTCGATTCAATTCGCAATGGGCTTCATTCCGGGCTTGAAAGCGTTCTCGGCGGCAGTGCTGGGCGGGATCGGTAATATTTATGGCGCGATGATCGGCGGCATCATCCTCGGCCTGATCGAAAGCCTTGGCGCCGGCTATATCGGCGAGCTCACTGGCGGCTTCCTGGGCAGTCATTATCAGGACATCTTCGCCTTCGTGGTCCTCATCATCGTGCTCACGATCCGGCCATCCGGCATCATGGGTGAGCGCGTAGCTGACCGCGCCTGACATTGAACGATTGAAAGGAAAAATCATGGCTAGTTTCTTCGACTTCGACGTCAAAAACACCCCGGGCAAAGCGTACAGCAGCATGGCGCTGATCCTGGTTGCGTTGATTATTTTCCCCTTTGTTGCCTCGCAGTACGGCAACTCCTGGGTCCGCATTATCGATCTGGCGCTGCTCTACATTATGCTGGCGCTCGGTTTGAATATCGTGGTCGGCTTTGCCGGTCTGCTCGACCTCGGTTACATTGCCTTCTATGCCGTGGGCGCTTATATGACCGCCTTGCTGGCATCGCCGCAGTTTGCTGCTTTGCTGGAATCGGTCATCAACATGTATCCGGTGTTCGGCGACTCGCTGGCCGCGCTGATGGGCCCGGAAATCCGGCAAAACGGGATCCACCTTTCGGTGTGGGTGATCGTGCCGCTAGCCGCTGCCGTGGCCGGTTTGGCCGGCGCCGTGCTGGGCGCGCCGACCTTGAAGCTGCGCGGCGACTACCTGGCGATCGTGACGCTCGGTTTCGGCGAAATCGTCCGCATTTTCATGAACAACCTGAACGAGCCGCTCAATTTCACCAACGGGCCGCAAGGGGTCAACCTGATCGATCCAATCCGCGTGTTCGGGGTGTCGCTGGCCGGCGAAGCCGGTTCGATGGCCACCGTGACGGTCGGCCGATTCAGCATGCCATCGGTGAATGCCTATTACTTCCTGTTCCTGATCCTGTGCATTGCGATCGTGTTCATCACGACGCGCCTGCAACACTCCCGTCTGGGCCGGGCCTGGGTCGCGATCCGGGAAGACGAGATTGCGGCCAAGGCAATGGGCATCAATACCCGTAACATCAAACTGCTTGCGTTCTCGATGGGTGCCTCGTTCGGCGGCGTGGCCGGCGCCATGTTCGCCTCGTTCCAGGGCTTCGTCTCGCCCGAGTCATTTTCGCTGACCGAGTCGATCGCGGTGCTGGCGATGGTGGTGCTGGGCGGTATCGGCCACATTCCGGGCGTGATCATGGGCGGCGTCATCCTGGCGGCCCTGCCCGAAGTGCTGCGGCACATCGTCGAGCCGACCCAGAACGCCGTGTTTGGCCGTGTCATCATCGAAGCCGAAGTACTGCGCCAGCTGTTGTACGGGCTGGCCATGGTATTGATCATGCTGAACCGGCCATCGGGGCTGTGGCCTGCACCGAAAAGCGAAGACCGACCCGACACCGACATCGATAAACCACTGCCGCACGGCGGCGTGAATGCTGCCTAGGACAATCTCATGAGCGAACAGATAATTCTCAATATCGCCGGTGTTAACAAGCGTTTTGGCGGTTTGCAGGCACTGACCGAGGTCGGCATCAAGATCCTGAAAGGCCAGATCTATGGCTTGATCGGGCCCAATGGCGCTGGCAAGACTACGTTTTTCAACGTCATCACCGGCCTGTACCAACCCGACACCGGCACCTTCGAGCTGGCCGGCAAGCCGTATTCGCCGTCCGCGCCGCACGAGGTGGCCAAGGCCGGGATCGCGCGCACCTTTCAGAACATCCGCCTGTTCGGCGAGATGACGGCGCTGGAAAACGTGATGGTCGGCTGCCACGTGCGCACCCATCAAGGCGTGTTCGGTGCCGTTTTCCGCCACAAGGCAGCCCGTGTGGAAGAGGCGTCGATCCGTGCGCGCGCGCTCGAATTGCTCGACTTCGTCGGGATCGGCCAGTTCGCCAACCGCACTTCGCGCTTCCTGTCCTACGGCGATCAGCGCCGGCTGGAAATTGCACGCGCTTTGGCCACCGATCCGCAACTGCTGGCCCTGGACGAGCCGGCAGCGGGCATGAACGCCACCGAAAAGCTGGCCCTGCGCGAATTGCTGGTCAAGATCAAGGCTGAAGGCAAGACTGTGCTGCTGATCGAACACGACGTGAAACTGATGATGGGTCTGTGCGACCGGATTACAGTCTTGGAATATGGCAAGCCGATTGCAGAAGGCTTGCCTGCCGAGATACAAAAAAATAAGGCTGTGATTGAAGCCTACTTAGGAGGAGCGCACTGATGAGTGACAATGTTCTGAAAGTATCGGGTTTGAAGGTAGCCTACGGCGGCATCAAGGCCGTCAAGGGAATCGACCTCGAAGTGAACAAGGGCGAGTTGATCGCCTTGATCGGCGCCAACGGCGCCGGCAAGACCACGACCCTGAAAGCCATTACCGGCACCCTGCCCGATTGCAAGGTCGAAGGCCTGGTCTCGTATTTGGGGAAATCGTTGAAAGGCTCGCAGTCGTTCCATCTGGTCGAGCAAAAGCTGGCCATGGTGCCGGAAGGGCGGGGCGTGTTCACCCGCATGTCGATTCAGGAAAACCTGATGATGGGCGCCTACACCCGCGACGACAAAGCGGGCATCGATGCCGACATCGAAAAATGGTACGAGGTATTTCCGCGCCTGAAAGAGCGCTCGGCCCAGATGGCGGGGACCTTGTCGGGCGGCGAGCAGCAGATGCTGGCCATGGCGCGTGCCTTGATGAGCCACCCGAACCTATTGCTGCTCGACGAGCCGTCGATGGGCTTGTCTCCAATCATGGTCGAGAAGATTTTCGAAGTGGTGCGCAATGTCTCGAAGCAGGGCGTGACGATCCTGCTGGTCGAGCAAAATGCCAAGCTGGCCCTGCAAGCCGCACATCGTGCTTACGTGATGGATTCCGGCCTGATTACGATGACGGGCAACGCCGGTGACATGCTGGACGACCCGCGCGTGAAGGCTGCTTATTTGGGCG
>JANPCW010000812.1:0-4100 GCA_031431155.1 Janthinobacterium sp.
GATTAACGAGCGTGTGCGGCCAATCATGAAAGTAAGCGACGCAGCCGTAAGGGGTGGCGTCGAATTAAACCAGGTCACCGGAGAACAGCACTTATACTTGTGGCAGCCAGACCACCGTATCGCCCTTGGTATGGCCGCGCCCGAGCTGCATGATCTTCACTTCAAGCTTGCCGAGCCACAGCGTCATCTCGCCCTGGAACACGATCGTCGGCCACGTCAGGCCCGGCACCGATTCGACCGCCTGGAACAGGCGCGGGAACCGGCCGATCTCGCTATCCATGTCGAAGGCGCCGCGCTCGACAATCAGCTCATACGTATCCTTGCTGGCGATGATGTGCTCCAGCCCGTGCTGCCGGTAGCCGCTGGCGCCGAGCACGCGCACCGCGTGATAATGGATCATCACCACAAACTTGATTGGCTTGTCGGTGACTGCGCGGATGCGGCGCACAACATCCTGCGCCATGACCGGCGTCGCCTGGGTATCGATCACCATCACCGCGTCCTCGCCGATGATGATGCCGGTGTTGGGGTCGCCCTCGGCGGTGTACGCATACGCATGCTCGGACAACTGGCTAAAGCTGATCTTTTTCGGTTCGAGATCGGCCTGCGAGGCAAACTCTTTCTGGTGCATGTGAACTCCTTATCGTGCGTCAAGTTGAGCCGCCATGCTGTGGCGGAACACGGATATGCCAAGCCCATGATCGGCTCGTGTAGCGACAGCATCTTTGGCTCTCGCGCCGTAACCTCGTCGCCGTATCCTTGTATTTTCGACGCCACCGCATAAATGCGAGCTGGTCCTGGCGATTCGTTCGTCGATGCCGATTCAATTTTGATCAAGGGTAGGCACTACATTTTTAAGCAGCAGCTATGAATAAGTGTATCAAATCTCAAGGTTTGAAGTTCTCTATTTTTGCAGACTTTACGGCAAGGTAGTGAATCTTCCTGCGCGCCGCCATAGGAGCACGACTGTCGAGCGTATATGTCGATAACAGGAATACGTGCGTCAAAAATTGTCGGCCGTGTGGCTGCGGCCAGCGCCTGCATGTCATGCGCCGCTCTTCGCCACGCCGGGCTGAATTCTCGAAGTAGGTCAGCTTAGTTTCGGCGCCTGGGTAAATGGGGGGCAACTTCGGCGGCGTTTCCGACTCTCAGGTAGAGTGGGAAACAACCAGGGGGAATCTGCAATGCTTGCCGCCAAAACCGCACGATCCGAACCGGGCCAATTGCGGCCGCATGATAGTAATATTAAGCGACGCACCTTGTTGAACAGTCTGCTGCTCGGCGTGCTGGCTTACAGCGCGCGCGGAGTGGCGCAAGGCATGATCGAGACGCCGGCGCAGAGCGAGGGGCCGTTTTATCCCGACAGGCTGCCGCTGGATCAGGATAACGACCTGCTCATCATTGCGGGACACAAGACGGCGGCCTCGGGCGAAATTACCCATTTGACCGGGCGCATTCTCGATCTGCATGGCACTCCCTTGCGCGGGGTGACGATTGAAATCTGGCAGGTTGATCACAACGGTCATTACATTCATTCGGGCGATGCCAGCGACAAGAACGATGCCAATTTCCAGGGTTATGGCCGCTTCGAGACCGGACGGACGGGCGAATACCGTTTCCGCACCATCAAGCCTGTGCCGTATCCAGGACGTACGCCGCATATCCACGTCCGGTTGCACAAAGGCGGACGGGAATTGCTGACCACGCAGCTGTACGTGCAAGGCCATCCGCTAAACGAGCGCGATGGCATATTGCGCAACATCCGCAACCCTAAACAACGCGCTTCGGTACTGGTGCCATTTTTACCAAGCCACGAACGTCACGGCGAACTGGCCGCACGCTTTGATATTGCGCTTGGGTTGACGCCTGGGACCTTAGGCGCTTGAGCCGCAACTCAGTGCTAGCCCGGCCAAAGTGGACGGAAGAGTGCTCGGCGGGCTGCCGGGACGGGGCGATTTGAGCCGAGCGCAGGCGAGGTCGCCCGTTCAGGGCGTACCACGGCGTATCGTTGGGGCATGCCGGAGCGTTCTGCGGGGCTGGCCCCCGCAGCGACGATGCCATCGGGCCAATAGCACCCGAGTCGTCGCAGTCCCGTTCGGGTCATCGAAATACGTCTGTTTGACCCTCAGCTATCGTGAACATCAAGCCATCATTTATTCTGCACGCTCAACAGTCCAGAAAACGCACCCCGCTACGCGCCAAGCACTTCAGCTGTCAGCGCTGCCAGACGCTGACCAAGCGCGTCCCCAGAGTCAAAACTGCGAAAAGCACCTGCGTCGATGTCAGCGATGCCAATCCGGGCGGCTTCACGCAACGCAGTCAGACGCATTTCGTTTTCAGACTCGCGGCGCTCGACCATCCGCAATCCTTCGCGCAACACCTCGCTTACGTTCTGGTAACGCCCGGAAATCACAAGCTGCTCAACAAAGTGGGCTTGATGATCGGTGAGGACAACATTTCGTGTTGGCATAGGAACCTCTCGTGTGAGACCTGTCTATTGGCATACTATGCCATATGCTCGTCCGCCGAAACTGAAGGAGCGGCAATTCACATAGCCGCGATAGCATGGGCGGCAGGGAGCTAACCGCCTAAAAATGACAATCGACAGCGGAAAAGAGCTCACAAAATAAGAACAGCCGACCAAGCCTCCAACGAGGCACAGCAACGCGCCACTTCCCGCGACACTGTAACCCATGGGAAAGCTTGGCCGATCTACCTGGACGCACGAAAGGCGTGGTGAAGCAATAGTTGTAGCCGTGGCACCGATTGGCGCGTCAATCCCGATGAGGAAACAACCAACTGGAGAGCCCGTCGGGGGAAAACGGCACGCCGGGTTCGGAGGGAGGGGATGGCAAGCGCCGTTCCCTACCCCTATCCATCGCTGCCTTGTTGAAGTTAGCAACTGCCCTAGTTGATCGACCGCTTCGTGGTGAACCTGGTCAGTCGCTTGGGTGAAACTGGGCCTCTACGTCCCGCGCACTGTGCGGCACGCGTACCACCTCGATCCCACTAGCAATCGTGCGGTAAAAAATGATATAGCGTTCAAACGGGAAACTCCGCAGCTTTGTCATGAGGTCATCACGCATACGCCCAAGCTCAGGTTGACGCGCCAGGAGCTTGAATTTCGCAGCCATGCGATCGACAAAGGCATCGGCTTGCGCCTCGCTGTCTTCCGCGATGTAGTCCCAGATTCCATCGATAATTCGAGCGCAAGGACGTAAAACGATATTCGGCATTTAGGTGCCGCCTGCCGTCTTTGCCGTGCGTCTTGCTCGGCCGGCGCGCTTGACCTCATCTGGATCCCACGCGACGGCAGGCCCACTGCCCAGCCCTTCCTGAATCTCCTGTCGCAGTTGGCCAAGCTTCGCCTCCCGCAATTGGTCCTTCTCATCCATTAGGCGCAAGGCTTCGCGCACAACTTCGCTCGCCGAAGTGTATAAGCCGGACGTCACTTTTTGCCGCACCATTTCCTCAAGCTGCGGCGTCAAATTTATGTTCATTCCCATTTACCCCCCTCGATGAATACTTGATTCGATGATACCGAATCTATCCATCTTTGACAATTATTGACATTAATAGTTGGCAAATCAAATCAAGAACGAAACGCCACGACCATCACGTCGCGCCATGCTTTCGACGGGCCGCGGAGTTGGCCGCGCGCGGCCAAGGCCTACCGGCCCGGCTCCTACCGCCGATACATTGCGCCGCATGCGCATCGCGTTTTTCGTCCACGCGACCGGGCACCCTATTGTGTCCGTGCCGCCGTGGAGGGGAAGCCTGAACCGGTGCCGCTAAAGAGGATCTGGGCACCGAAACAATGGCGGCCTTTCGCGCTCCCGTGCCCCGCCACAGAATCGCAGAACTGCGCCATGGGCTGATCGAACTCAAACAACGATACCTTGCCACCATACATGCGTAAGCGTGCGCAAGTATGGGACGTATTATCCGTCCAACCCGCTAACGCGGAACGGCCGGCGGAATTGCGGAACTATTGGCATTTTTGCGGAACTAAAACTTGCATCTGCGGAAACGAGCCCATCAGCCGAAAGCCGCATGGATACTAGCTCTTGATGGTCTGCCCAACAGGAATCGAACCTGTG
>JANPCW010000813.1:0-1735 GCA_031431155.1 Janthinobacterium sp.
CGCGTAGATGAAGTCGCTCTCCGGTGCGTCGGGCCCGATATAGCGCGCCGCGGGCGTGCTTGCCAGCGCCCGCAGCAAATGGGTCTTGCCGGCAGCGCTCTCGCCCCACAGGTAGGCAAAATGCTCGCGCGCGGTGCGTGCGGCGAACTGGCGCATCAATTGCGCCAGTTCCGCATTCTGTCCGACCTCGAAGGAGTCGAGGGTTTGCGCCTGGTCCGCGCCCAAATCGAGCACCAGTTGTTTCATGCCGTTCGCCTCATTCAACTCTTTTCATGTGCCGGTGGCCGGTGACTGGTTACGCATTATAGAAGCTGCTGCGCAGGTAGTGGCGGCGCAGGTGTTTAAAGGCAACCAGCAGGATGGCCGAGGCCGGCAATGCCAGCAGCACGCCCACGAAGCCGAACAGCTGGCCGAAGGCGAGCAGGGCGAAGATCACGGCCAGCGGATTGAGGCCGATGCGCTCGCCCACCAGGCGCGGGGTGAGGAAAAAGCCCTCGATCAGTTGCCCGCTGCCGTAAATGATAGCCACCGAAACCAGCCCGTACCAGCCGGTAAATTGCAGCACGGCCGCAATCAGCGCCAGGATCAGGCCCAGGCCAAAACCGAGGTAGGGGATGAACACCAACAGGCCGGTGAGGATCCCGACCGGCAGCGCGACGTCGAAGCCGGCGATCGACAGCCCGACCGAATAATACGAGGCCAGGATCAGCATCACCAGCAACTGGCCGCGCAGATACTGGGCCAGCAGCAGATCGACCTCGCCTGCCATGCCCAAGGTCTGCTGCACCCAGCGCCGCGGCACCGCGCCGATCACGCGCGCCAGCAACTGGTGCCAGTCGAGCAACAGGTAGAACAGCACGACCGGGATCAGCACCAGCATCGCGATCCAGCCCAGCACCTTGGTGCCGCCGACCCGGGCCGAGGCCAGCACCGAGGCCCAGATTTCGTCGCCGCTGGTGGCCATTTGCTGCGACAGGATCTGCTTGATGCCGGTCCCGTCGAGCTGGACCTTGATCCCCATTTGCTGCAGCGTGGGGGCCAGCATCGTGTTCAGCTTGACCAGGAACAGCGGAATTTGCGCCTGTAGCAGCGGTATTTCGGTCTGTAGCACGGGAACCACGATCAGCACCAAGGCTGCCAGGGTCGCCAAAAACAACACCATCACGATCACCACCGACAATGCGCGCGGCATCCCGAAGCGGCCGATGCGCACTTGGTCGAGCCGGTCGACGCCGGGATTGAGGGCATATGCCAGGATGGCGGCGGCCGCGAACGGCGTGAGCACGGGCCCCAAGGCCCATAGCAAGGCCACGAATAGAAGCCAGACTGCCAACCAAAATGCCGTTTGCTTTTGTTCTACCGTGAAAGAAAATGGCATGTAGTGATATAAATATGCGTTAAAAAGGCTGGTGGATGGGGCATTTTGATAAAATAGCGGATCGGCCGGTTTGACGCGCGCGCGTGGCAAACCGGACACTATCTTCTATTTTACCGCCTTCGCTGCCACCACACTATGAACCAACCTTCTAAAGTTTCCCTTTCCTACCGCGACGCCGGCGTCGATATCGATGCCGGCGACGCTTTGGTCGAAGCTATCAAGCCGTTTGCCAAGCGCACCATGCGCGATGGTGTGATGGGCGGGATCGGCGGCTTTGGTGTGCTGTTCGAGATCAGCAAGAAGTTCAAGGAGCCGGTGCTGGTGTCCGGCACCGACGGCGTGGGCTCCAAGTTGAAG
>JANPCW010000814.1:0-1768 GCA_031431155.1 Janthinobacterium sp.
CAAGCATCCGGAGTTGAGCCTCCGCAAGGTTTTTGGGTCCGCCCGGTACGCTATTGCCTACTACATGGAAATGCCCGCGTGCGGCCGAATCACCGGATGATGATGTTAACCGCCTCCGGCTGCGACCACCGTGATCCGCACATCGCCTACGCTAACCACCTGACCCGCGCGCAGTTTGCACGTCTTGCGCAACTCCTGCCTGCCGTCGACCGACACGACGCCGCTTGCAACCATCATCTTCCCGCTTCCCCCGCTGTCGCACAGGCCGGCTAATTTTAAGAGCTGGTTCAATTCAATGTACTCGGAGTTCAGGTCAAAACTTATTTTCTGCATGGTTCAATCCTATGTGCGATTTTGTGTTGGCAGGGTGGTTGAGCGCCGGTGACCGGCCGCAATCCGCCATATGTTTGCATTATCCGCCGTATGCTTGAACAGATTGGCGGATAACGCTTCGCTCATCCGCCCTACAGTCTGCAATTATCGACGCGCCGTGAGCAAAGCATTTAGCCGCCCGGTCGCGTCATCTGCAGCGGTTGTATCCAGTCATTCAATTGTTCTTCCGTCACAAATCCCAGCGCCAGCGCCGCCTGTCTTAGCGTCGTTCCTTCGTGCTGCGCCTTCTTGGCGATCTGGGCCGCCCGGTCGTACCCGATATGCGGCGCCAGCGCCGTCACCAGCATCAGCGAACGCTCCATCAGCTCGGTGATGCGTTCCCGATTCGGCTCGATCCCGTGCGCGCAATGGGTATCGAAGCTGCGCATGCCGTCGGCCAGCAGGCGCGCGCTTTGCAGGAAATTATGCGCAATCATCGGTTTGAACACATTCAGTTCAAAGTTGCCCGAGGCGCCGCCGACGGTGATCGCGACATCGTTGCCAAACACCTGGCAGCACAACATGGTGAGCGCTTCGCACTGGGTAGGATTGACTTTGCCGGGCATGATCGAGCTGCCCGGCTCGTTTTCCGGGATCGTGATCTCGCCCAGACCCGAGCGCGGGCCGGACGCCATCCAGCGCACATCGTTGGCGATTTTCGTCAACGCCGTTGCCAGTGTCTTGAGCGCTCCGTGCGCCGACACCAGCGCATCGTGGCCCGCCAGCGCCGCAAATTTGTTGGGCGCGCTTTGGAATGCCAGCCCCTGGCGTGCCGCCAGTTCGGCCGCGATCCGGGCGCCAAATTCGGGATGGGTATTCAAGCCGGTACCCACGGCGGTCCCGCCTGCGGCCAGTTGTAGCAGCGGGGGCAGGGCAGCCTGGATCATTTGTCCCGCGAAGTCGAGCTGGGCCGCATAACCGGAAAATTCCTGGCCCAGCGTGAGCGGGGTCGCATCCTGCAAATGGGTGCGCCCGATCTTGACGATGCCGGCGAACGCTTGCGCCTTCGCATCGAACGTGCTGCGCAACTGCTGCAACGCCGGCAACACCGCATTGGCGAGCGCGCCGGCAGCCGCCACATGCATGGCGCTGGGAAAAATGTCATTTGACGACTGCCCGAGGTTGACGTCGTCGTTCGGGTGCAGCAAGCGGCCCGCGCCGCGCGCGCCGCCCATCAGTTCCGAACCCCGGTTCGCCAGCACCTCGTTCATGTTCATATTGGTTTGGGTGCCGGAACCGGTTTGCCACACGGCGAGCGGAAATTGCCCGGCGTGCTGACCGGCCAGAACTTCATCGGCCGCCTGCACGATGGCCGCCGCTTTCGATGCAGGCAACAGCCCCAGTGCCAGGTTGACCTGGGCGGCGGCGCGCTTCATGCCGGCCAGCGCGGCCAGCA
>JANPCW010000815.1:0-2949 GCA_031431155.1 Janthinobacterium sp.
GTTCGCTTCGTCGATCCCGATCCGCTTCAGGGCCGAGAACAACTGGGCCGTGAACGGGAACCCCAGGCCGTCTTCATCGACATAACTGGCAAGGCGCGCGCGGCTCTGGCGCAATGCGTTGACCGAGTCGTGGCGGTTCAACTTGTGGGCCTTGGTCAGGATGCAATGGATCGGCTTGCCGGTCGGGGCGAACCATTCGAGCATCTGTACGTCCAGGTCGGTAAACGGGCGGCGCGAATCCATGATCAGGATCAGGGCGGCCAGTTGCTCGCGCTGCTGCACATAGTCGCCCAGCAGGCGCTGCCAGTGCAATTTGGCCGATCCGGTCACTTCGGCGTAGCCGTAGCCGGGCAAGTCTACCAACAGCGCCTCGACTTCTTCGAGGATGGTCTCGTCCTTGCGGTGCTGGGAAATGTGGGCCCCGCCGATCGAAAAATAGTTGATGTGCTGGGTGCGCCCCGGGGTCTTGGAGGCGAATGCCAGCCCTTTCTGGTTACACAAAACATTGATCGCGGTCGATTTTCCGGCGTTGGAGCGGCCGGCAAATGCGATTTCCGGCACCTTGGTGTCGGGTAAGTCACGCAGTTGGTTGACAGTCGTGAAGAAGCGGGCTTGCCAGAGTTTGGACATGGAATGAGTAGAAAAAGCAACAAAATGGAGCGGAGGGAGCGGACACGCTGGAAAGCTATTGTACAATATGGGGTTACGAAATGTTGCAACGCAAAAGCTATGCTACGCCAACAAGATGATCGTGCGCGCCATCGTGCGCGCCAATCTTGATCACTAATACATTAACTAGTCCCAGGGTGTTTGAATGAATCGTGCATTTCTACCGTTTGTGAAATCCTTGTTCGTCGCGACGCTGGCTATATCGGCCATCGCATCGGCGTCTGAAGAGAAAAAACCGGCCGCGGCTGTCGAAAAGGCTGACCCCGCCAAGGGTGCCTCATTGTACGCCGAAGGTGATGCCACGCGCGGCGTACCTGCGTGCGTCGGGTGCCATGGCGTCGCCGGTAACTCGACCATGGCGACCAACCCGAAACTGGCTGGCCAGCATGAAGGCTATATCTACAAGCAGTTGGTCAACTTCACAACGGCAGAACGCAATCAAGCGATCATGACGACCTACGCCAAGGCCATGACGGACGCTGAAAAGAAAAACATCGGCGCCTACCTGGCGAGCCAGGTTCAAAAGCCGGGTGCCGCGACCAACAAGGACCTGCTTGCCATCGGCAAGAAGATCTATCGCGGTGGTATCGCCGAGAAAAACGTTCCCGCATGCGCCAGCTGCCACGGTGCCGCTGGCGCCGGCATCCCGGTCCAGTACCCGCGTATCGGCGGCCAGCATCAGGATTACACGGTGGCCCAATTGGTATCGTTCAAATCCGGCACGCGTAAGAACAGCCCGCAAATGACGACCATCGCGGCCCGCATGTCGGATGAAGAAATGAAAGCCGTCGCCGACTACGTGGCTGGGTTGAAGTAAGTGTAAGCGTGCCGGTTCGCACTGCGTGCGACCGGCGGCAGGCAGGGAACGAGGAGGGTGGCCGTGCGCAAGCGGGCTGCCCTTTTTTGATCGCGCGTTGTTGGCATTCGGCGTGGCAGCGGGAATATTTGCGCTCTGATAGTGTAAGGTTGGCTCGCCTGACCAGACCAAGTAACGAACCCATCTCCGGAGCAGCCATGCTGATCAAACAAAGTGACAACCGTATCGACTTGCCGTATCCATCTGAAATTACGCCGCAAGCCGTATTCGAGGCGCGCCGCAGTTTTATCCAGCAAATGGCGCTCGGTGCGATCGCCGGCGGTGCCTTGTGGGAAATGGCCCAGCGTGAGGCGCTGGCCCAGGTGCCGGGCCCGCAACGGCTGGCCGGCAAGCGCAATCCATCCTTGAGCGCGATGGACAAGCCGAGCGACTTCAAGGATGCGAGCAGCTACAACAATTTCTACGAATTCGGCACCGACAAGGCCGATCCGGCCCAACACGCTGGTACCCTCAAGACGCGCCCGTGGACCGTGACCATCGACGGCGAGGTCAAGAAGCCGGTCACGCTCGACATCGATGCGCTGTTGAAGCTGGCGCCGCTGGAAGAGCGCCTGTACCGCTTGCGCTGCGTGGAAGGGTGGTCGATGGTGATTCCCTGGATTGGCTACTCGCTGTCCGAATTGATCAAGAAGGTCGAGCCGACCGGCAATGCGAAGTACGTCGAGTTCATCTCGCTGGCCGACCAGCAGCAAATGCCCGGGGTCGGCAGTCGCGTGTTGAACTGGCCGTATGTCGAAGGGCTGCGGATCGACGAGGCCAATCACCCGCTCACGCTGCTCACGCTGGGCATGTACGGCCAGACCCTGCCGAACCAGAATGGTGCGCCGGTGCGGGTGATGGTGCCATGGAAGTACGGCTTCAAATCGGCCAAGGCTATCGTCCGGATCCGCTTCGTCAAGGAGCAGCCGCGCACCGCGTGGAACGTGTCGGCACCGTCGGAATACGGCTTCTATTCGAACGTGAATCCGGACGTCGATCACCCGCGCTGGTCGCAGGCGTCCGAGCGCCGCATCGGCGAGGATGGCTTCTTCAAGAAAAAGCGCAAGACCCTGATGTTCAACGGCTATCAAGACGTCGCCAGGCTGTACACGGGGATGGACTTGAAGAAGTTCTATTGACGCCATGGCATTCCATCCCGCCGGGCGTCAGCTCACAGTCATCAAAACCGTCCTGTTCATGCTGGCGCTGGTACCGTTTGGGCGCCTGCTCTGGCTGACCCTGTCCGATCAATTGGTCGAGCCGCTCGAATTCATCACGCGCGGCACCGGTGACTGGACCCTGTATTTGCTATGCATGACACTGGCGGTGACCCCGTTACGGCGCTGGACGAGCATGAACTGGCTGATCAAACTGCGCCGCATGCTGGGGCTGTTTGTATTCTTTTACGCCGCGCTGCACTTTAC
>JANPCW010000816.1:0-3108 GCA_031431155.1 Janthinobacterium sp.
CGAATGCCTGGTCATTGGTCGCGCCTGCGCCCAAGACATTGAAAAACAGGACAAATCGACCCCGCCCGCACTACCGGCATGGGACGAGAGCCGGGTCACCAATGCCGACGAAGAAGTCGTAATCGCCCACAACTGGGATGAATTGCGCCGCTTCATGTGGAACTACGTCGGGATCGTGCGCACCACCAAGCGCTTGGAGCGGGCCCAGCATCGGATCGCCCTGCTCAAGGAAGAGATCGATGAATACTACCGCAACTTTCGCATCACGCACGACTTGCTGGAGCTGCGCACCCTGGTCGATGTTGCCTCGCTGATCGTCAACAGCGCGCTGTCGCGCCAGGAGAGCCGCGGCCTGCATTTTAGCCGCGACTACCCTGAGACCCTACCGAAAGCCTTGCCCAGCGTCATGACGCCAGCGCGCCGCTGACCGATCCGTCCAGTTTCTAGCCGACGATGCGCAGCGAGTAGTCGGTTGCGCGCACATCCTTGGTCAGGCTGCCGATCGAGATGCGGTCGACCCCTGTCTCGGCAATGGCGCGCACGCTGTCGCGGTTGACGCCGCCGGAGGCTTCGAGCAAGGCGCGTCCTGCGTTGAGCTTGACGGCATCGCGCAGCAGGTCAAGGCTGAAATTGTCGAGCAACACGGATGTGGCGCCACTAGCTAGCGCTTCACTGAGCTGGGCCAGGCTTTCCACTTCGATCTGGATCGGTACGGCGGTGCCAAGGTGTTGCGCCGCTTTGAGCGCCGGCGCGACGCCGCCAGCGGCGGCGATGTGATTTTCCTTGATCAGGATTCCGTCGTACAAGGCCATGCGCTGATTGGAGCCACCGCCAACCCGCACGGCGTACTTTTGCGCCTGGCGCAGGCCAGGCAAGGTCTTACGGGTATCGAGAATCGCAGCCGAAGTGCCGGCAACAAGCTGGACATACTCGCGCGTCGCGCTCGCCACACCGGACAGCAGCTGCAGGAAATTCAAGGCACTGCGCTCGGCCGTCAGCAAGGCGCGGGCCGGCGCCTCGATCGAGCACACTTCGCTGTCGGGCGCCATCAGATCGCCCTCGGCGTAGTGCCATTCGATTTCGATGCCTGGGTGCAGGCAGGCCATGACGCTTTCAAACCACGGCGCGCCGCACAATACAGCCGCCTCGCGCACGATCACACGCGCGTGCACCCAGGCGTCGGACGGCACCAGCTTGCCGGTCAAGTCACCGTTGCCGACGTCCTCCAGCAACGCGGCCAGAATGTTGCCTTCAAACGCTTTTTGCAGGGCCGGATCAAACGGGGTGAAGCGGTTTTTCAGGGTACTCATGCCGGGCCGATTCCCGAGAACAGCCGGGCTTCGTCAGCCAGGTCAGCGCCCGCTTGCACGCTCGCCTTCTTGGCCGCAGCGAAGTCGAGCATGCGCTTTATCGCTCGGACCG
Source organism: Janthinobacterium sp. (assembly GCA_031431155.1). GTDB lineage: Bacteria > Pseudomonadota > Gammaproteobacteria > Burkholderiales > Burkholderiaceae_D > JANPCW01. Next base: position 1,423 of record JANPCW010000816.1, read on the forward strand.
CTTCCTTGCCGATCTCCGGGTCGACCTCGATTTCGTTCGTGCCGTGCTCGAGCGCGTCGGCCAGGTTCTGCAGGCCGTTCATGGCCATCCAGGGACAGTGCGCGCAGCTCTTGCAGGTCGCGCTGTTGCCGGCGGTGGGGGCTTCGATGAAAATCTTGCCGGGGGCAGCCATGCGCATCTTGTGCAAGATGCCGTTGTCGGTGGCGACAATGAAGGTGCCGGCATCCATGGTCCGGGCGGCGGCGATCATTTGCGAGGTGGAACCGACCATATCGGCCAGCGCGATAACCGCGGCGGGCGACTCGGGGTGCACCAGCACCTTCGCTTCCGGATGTTCAGCCTTGAGCAAGTCCAGCTCGATGCCCTTGAACTCGTCATGCACCACGCAGGAACCTTGCCACAGCAGCATGTCGGCACCGGTCTTTTTCTGGATGTAGGATCCCAGGTGCTTGTCCGGGGCCCACAGGATTTTTTTGCCCTGCGCGTGCAAGTGGGCCACGATATCGAGGCCGATCGAGGACGTGACCATCCAGTCGGCGCGCGCTTTCACCTTGGCGCTGGTATTGGCGTAGACCACGACCGTGCGCTCAGGATGGGCATCGCAAAACGCGGCAAATTCATCGGCCGGGCAACCGAGGTCGAGCGAACAGGTCGCATCCAGATCGGGCATCAGTACGGTTTTCTCCGGGCTGAGGATTTTAGCCGTCTCGCCCATGAAACGCACGCCTGCCACTACCAGCGTCTTGGCCGGGTGATCACGCCCGAAGCGCGCCATTTCCAGCGAATCGGAGACGCAGCCGCCGGTTTCCTCGGCCAGGTCTTGCAGGTCGGCATCGACGTAGTAATGCGCGACCAGTACCGCGTCACGTTCTTTCAGCAGACGCCGGATTTTATCCTTGAGGATAGATTTTTCCTGCGCCGACGGGGTGGCCGGTGTCCGAGCCCAAGCTTGGGCCGTGCAGCTGGCACCGGCCTGCGGATGCTCGTACTCAACAGATTTGATGGCGTAGGTTTGCATGGTTGTTCAATAACAAAAACAGAAATATCAACACTATCTCATATCGCACGATTGGGTGCCTTGCCGTTGCGGGCACGGCACCCTGAACACACTGGAATCAGTCGATACCTTGGCTCTGCAGATAGTCTTCGTAGTTGCCGCGGAAGTCGATAATCTCGTTATCCTTGATTTCGAGAATCCGGTTCGCCAGCGACGACACGAATTCACGATCGTGCGAGACGAAAATGAGGGTGCCGGCATATTTCTCAAGCGCGATATTGAGCGACTCGATCGAGTCCATGTCCATGTGGTTGGTCGGCTCATCCATCAGCAACACATTGTGGCGGCCCAGCATCAGCTTGCCGTACATCATGCGGCCCTTCTCGCCGCCCGACAGCACGCGCACCGATTTCTTGACATCATCGCCACCGAACAGCAGGCGGCCCAGGATCGAACGCACGGCTTGATCGTCGTCGCCTTCCTTGGTCCACTGGCCGATCCAGTCGGTCAGGATCGCATCGGTGGCGAAATCGACGGTCGGATCTTGCGGCATGTAGCCGACGTTGGCGTTCTCGGCCCATTTGACCATGCCGCTGTCCGGATGCAAGCCGGCCAGCTCGTCGCCGCCGATGCAGCGCAGCAGCGTGGTCTTGCCGGCCCCATTGGCACCGATGATCGCAATGCGCTCG
>JANPCW010000817.1:0-4236 GCA_031431155.1 Janthinobacterium sp.
GGCAATTGCACGATCCGTGCGGTGCGCGGCAGCCGCCTGATCGTCGCACCGGTGCACTGACACAAATACAATTAACCCAAGAGAAAAACACCATGGAAATAAATTTCGGCACCGTCACATTCATGCTTTTCATTTTGGCACTGGTCTTTGTGTTCAAGACCATCAACGTGGTGCCGCAACAGCACGCCTGGGTGGTCGAGCGGCTCGGTAAATACCACGCGACCCTGGCGCCCGGCTTGAACATCGTGGTGCCGTTTGTCGACCGGATCGCCTACAAGCACATCCTCAAGGAAATTCCGCTCGACGTGCCGCCGCAGGTCTGCATTACGCGCGACAACACGCAGTTGCAGGTCGATGGGATCCTGTATTTCCAGATCACCGACGCGATGCGCGCCTCCTACGGCTCGTCGAACTATATCGCCGCGATCACCCAGTTGGCCCAGACCACCTTGCGTTCCGTGATCGGCAAGATGGAGTTGGACAAGACCTTCGAAGAGCGCGACCATATCAACACCGCCATTGTGAACGCCATCGATGAATCGGCGGCGAACTGGGGCGTGAAAGTTTTACGGTATGAAATCAAGGACTTGACGCCGCCTAAAGAGATTTTGCATGCGATGCAGGCGCAGATCACGGCTGAGCGCGAAAAGCGCGCGCTGATCGCCGCGTCGGAAGGGCGCAAGCAGGAGCAGATCAATATCGCCACCGGCGAGCGCGAGGCATCGATTGCCCGTTCCGAAGGCGAAAAACAGGCCTCGATCAACCGCGCAGAAGGTCAGGCAACGGCGATTGTTGCGCTGGCGCAAGCGAGCGCTGAAGCGTTGCGCCAGGTTGGCGCCGCGATTCGCGAACCGGGCGGCTCGGATGCGGTGAACCTGAAAGTGGCGGAGCAATATGTCGGCGCGTTTGCGCAACTGGCCAAGACCAACAACGCCATCATCGTGCCGGCCAACCTGGGCGACATCAGCGGCTTGATCGCCACCGCCATGCAGGTTGTAAAGACACAAAAAACCTGAAGAGGAAAAGTAGGGCGGAAAAGCGCAGCGCCTTCCGCCGCAAAGGTCCGCCGCAACTCGACGCCTCCGGCGGAAGGCGCAAGCGGGGGCGCAGAGCCTTTTCCGCCCTACGAATCGGAATGTTTACCGGCGGTGCTGCTTCATGGCTGACTGGACTTCGCGCGCGCCGTCGCGCTCTTTTTCGGTGGCGCGCTTGTCGTGCTGCTTCTTGCCCTTGGCCAGCCCGATCTCGCATTTGATGCGCCCGCCTTTGAAGTGCAGGTTGAGCGGCACCAGGGTGTAGCCGGAGCGCTCGACTTTGCCGATCAGCTTGGTCATCTCCGCTTTGTGTAGCAGCAGTTTGCGGGTGCGCACCGCTTCGGGATGAATGTGGGTCGAGGCGGTCGGCAGGGCGCTGATGTGGGCGCCGAACAGGAAAATTTCGCTGCCGCGCACGACCACGTAGGCTTCCTTGATCTGGACCCGCGCGTCGCGGATCGCTTTCACTTCCCAGCCTTCGAGCACGATGCCCGCTTCATAGCGGTCCTCGATGAAGTAGTCGTGAAAGGCTTTTTTGTTATCGGCAATGGTCATGAGATGGTAATCAGGCGCGGGTCGGTTAAACTACTGTTTCGCGCAAAGAGACGCGGATTCAATCATTGGTATATCTCACATCATAGCAAACGGTTCTTCAATGGCAGTAGTACATAAATCGGTTTTACTTGGCTACAGTGCGCAACAGATGTTCGATCTGGTCGCAAAAATCGACGATTATCCGAAATTTTTGCCGTGGTGCGGCGGCGTCGAGGTGCGCGACGGGCCCGGCGATACCGTGCTGGCGAGCCTTTCCATACATTACCACGGAGTCAGGCAGAGCTTCACGACGGAGAATGTGAATACGCCGTCGACCCTAATCAAGATGAAACTGGTGGATGGCCCGTTCAAGATCCTCGACGGCACCTGGGCCTTCAAGGCCTTGCGCGCCGACGCGTGCAAGATCGATTTCGCGCTGCACTACGAGTTTTCAAACCGGGTGCTGGAACAGTTGGTCGGGCCGGTATTTGGCATGATCGCCAACAGCATGGTCGATTCGTTTTGCCGGCGCGCAGAGACGGTCTATGGTTGAACCGGTGAACCCATCGGCCATCGCGGTGCAGGTGTGCTACGCCACCGACAAGATGGTGTTCCTGGTCGACCTGCGCGTTGCGCCCGGCACCACGCTGAAGCAGGCGATCGTCCAGAGTGGCCTGCTGGAGCAACAGCCGGAAATCGATCTGGCCAGCGCACCGGTGGGTATTTTTTCGAAGAAGAAGCCGTTCGACGCGGTGTTGCGCGAACATGACCGGGTTGAAGTCTACCGTCACTTGATCGCCGACCCGAAACAGTCGCGCCGCACGCGCGCCGAGAAAAAGAACGCCAGCAAGAACCCCAACGGTTAGTTGGGGCGCGGCCGGCTACTTGCAGTCGTCCAGGATGCGCTTGATTTTCTTGGTTTCCAGCGCGCGCTCTTCGTCGCTCATGTAGCTGCGCTCGCCGTCCTTGTCCATCACACCGATGCGCCTGCCGGACGCCAACAAGCGCTGATTTTGTCCCGCGCCTTGGCAATTGCTGGCCCGGTCAGCCTTGCGCTGCGCTTCGTCATCCGCTTTCTTGTCGTTCGCGGCCTGCTCGGTCAAGCGCTTGCGAAAGTCCGCATCGCGCTCGGCCAGGGTAGGCGCGGTCTTGGGCTTGGTCGCGGGCGCCGCGTTGTCATCGGCGGCATCGGCGGTTGCGGGCATGCCGTTTTGCGCCCCGGCGCCCGGCGCCTTCAGGATGCGCTTGGCGGGCACCGAGGACGGGGGCGGGCGGTCGGAAAACTGTTTGCCGCCTTTTTCATCGAGCCACACGTACTGCGCGTGCGCCAGCGCGGAGCAAGCCATGAGCACGCAGCCTAGTGCCATCCCGCAGCGCAACTGCCATCGACCAGCGTGACGTTGGTTCATCTGTCTCTTTCTTAAAGTAAAGTCGGCCGGCGGATTTCGCCATGAATTATTTCCATTGTGAATCAAAATGCCAATTCTTGCCAGTATCGTGCTCTTATGCAAGGACGGCGAGGGCGAACTTCTGTATAATTCGCTTTTGCGCCAATAGGAAAATGCTATGCGTCTACTTCAAAAAGCACTCACGTTCGATGATGTGCTGCTGGTTCCGGCTTATTCGAATGTCCTCCCCGTCAACACCTCCCTGAAAACGCGCTTGACCCGCAACATCGCGTTGAATATTCCATTGCTGTCGGCCGCGATGGATACCGTCACCGAGGCCCGACTGGCGATTGCGATGGCGCAGGAAGGCGGGATCGGCATCATCCACAAGAATTTGACGCCGAAGGACCAGGCGCGCGAAGTGACCCGCGTCAAACGCTTCGAAGCCGGCGTGCTGCGCGACCCGATCACGATTCCACCCACCATGAAGATCCGCGACGTGATCGCGCTGACCGAGCAATACGGCATCAGCGGCTTTCCCGTGGTGGAAGGCAAGGTCGTGGTGGGCATCATCACCAACCGCGATTTGCGCTTCGAGGAAGAACTCGACGCCGAAGCGCGCGCCAAGATGACGCCGCGCGAGAAGCTGGTCGTCGTCACCGAAGGGGCCGACCTGGCCGAAGCCAAGCGCCTGATGAACAAGCACCGCCTGGAGCGCGTGCTGGTGGTAAACGACGCGTTTGAATTGCGCGGCCTGATCACGGTCAAGGATATCCAGAAGTCGACCTCGCACCCGTTAGCATCGAAAGACATCCACGGTAAATTGCTGGTGGGCGCGGCGGTCGGCGTTTCCGAGGCCGATGAAGAACGCATCGAGTTGCTGGTCAACGCCGGCGTCGACGTGCTGGTGGTGGACACCGCGCATGGCCATTCGCAGGGCATCCTCGACCGCGTCAAGTGGATCAAGATGAATTTTCCGCAAGTGGACGTCATCGGCGGCAATATCGCCACGGCGGCCGCTGCCCGCGCGCTGCTGGAAGCGGGCGCCGATGCGGTCAAGGTCGGAATCGGTCCCGGCTCGATCTGCACCACGCGCATCGTGGCCGGCGTCGGCGTGCCGCAAATCACCGCCATCTCGAACGTGGCGAAAGCGTTGCAGGGCACGGGCGTGCCTTGCATCGCCGACGGCGGCATCCGCTACTCGGGCGACGTCACGAAGGCGCTGGCGGCCGGCGCATCCTCGGTCATGATGGGCAGCATGTTCGCCGGCACCGAAGAAG
>JANPCW010000818.1:0-3647 GCA_031431155.1 Janthinobacterium sp.
CCGGTGCCGGTCGGCAGCCGCCTTCGGGCGCGCATGACGCTGGTGACAGTGGACGAGATTGAAGGCGGGGCACAATTGGGCTGGGGCGTGCTGGTCGAGCGCGAAGGCAGCGAAAAGCCGGTGTGCGTGGCGCAATTCATCGTTCGCCGGTACCCGTAAAACAGTCCTTGAATAACAGTATTCGGCCCGCAGATAGTTTGTCTGACTAACTGACTGCTGGAGCCGATATGAAAATACTCATGGTACTGACCTCGCACGACAAATTGGGCGACACCGGCAAGAAAACCGGCTTCTGGCTCGAAGAATTCGCCGCACCGTACTACGTGTTCAAGGATGCCGGCGCCGACATCACGCTCGCATCACCCAAGGGCGGACAGCCGCCGCTGGACCCGAAGAGCGACGAGCCCGATTCCCAGACCGCTGCAACCCGTCGTTTCAAGCAGGATACCGCCGCGCAGGCTGCGCTGGCCAACACCAGTCGCCTGGCTGAAGCTAGCGCCGAAGACTTCGATGCCGTGTTCTATCCAGGCGGCCACGGCCCGCTGTGGGATTTGGCTGAAGACAAGGATTCGATTGCCTTGATCGAGGCCATGTACGTGGCGGGCAAGCCGGTGTCGGCCGTATGCCACGCGCCCGGCGTGCTGCGCCACACCAAACGAGCCGATGGGTCGGCGTTGGTAAAAGGCTTGAACGTCACCGGCTTTACCAATACCGAAGAGGCGGCCGCGCAATTGACCGACATCGTGCCTTTCCTGGTGGAGGATGTGTTGAAGAAAGCCGGCGGCAAGTATTCGAGCGGCCCGGACTGGCAATCCCATGTTGTGACCGACGGCAACTTGATCACGGGACAAAATCCGGCCTCGTCCGAGGCCGCCGCCATCAAACTGCTGGGCCAACTGCAACAAGCGTAAAGCGGCCCCGCAATGCGCAAGGTGGTGCGCGCTGCGGGGCTTCAAACCCGTCGGGTACCGTTTGCGTCAGGGGCGCGCGACCGTCCGGGCCAGCGTCTCGCCCGGCGCAAGGTGCTTGGCCAGTTCCAGCTTGGCAATTGCATTGCGATGCACTTCGTCCGGGCCGTCGGCCAGGCGCAGGGTGCGGTTGCCGGCCCACTGCGATGCCAGCGGGAAATCGTCGGATACGCCGGCCGCGCCATGGGCCTGGATCGCCCAGTCCAGCACTTGCTGCGCCACATTCGGCGCCAGCACCTTGATCATCGCAATTTCGGCCCGCGCATGTTTGTTGCCTACGGTATCCATGAGGGACGCCGCCTTCAGGGTCAACAGGCGCGCCGTGTCGATCTGGATCCGCGCCTCGGCAATGCGCTCGCGCCAGACGCCTTGCTCGGACAGTTTTCGGCCAAACGCGACCCGCTGGTTCAAACGAATGCACATCAGTTCCAGTGCGCGCTCGGCCACGCCGATGGCGCGCATGCAATGGTGGATCCGGCCAGGCCCGAGGCGGCCTTGCGCGATTTCGAAGCCGCGCCCTTCGCCCAGCAGCAAGTTGGAAGCCGGTACCCGCACATCATCGAACCGGATTTGGCAATGGCCGTGTGGCGCATCGTCATAGCCGAACACGGGCAGGGGGCGCACCACCGTGATGCCAGCCGTGTCGGCCGGTACCAGGATCATCGACTGCTGTGCGTGGCGCGCTGCGTTCGGATCGGTCTTGCCCATCAGGATGTAGACCTTGCAGCGTGGATCGCCCACGCCGGAGATCCACCACTTGTGGCCGTTGATCACGTAGTCGTCGCCGCTGCGCTCGATGCGGGGTTCGATATTGGTCGCGTCGGACGAGGCCACGCCCGGTTCCGTCATCGCGAAGGCCGAGTGGATGTCGCCGCGCAATAAGGGTTCGAGCCAGGTGCGCTTGTGCTCTTCCGAGCCGTAACGCTCGATCGTTTCCATGTTGCCGGTGTCGGGCGCGGCGCAATTGAACACCTCCGGCGCCCATACGACGCGGCCCATGATTTCGCACAGGGGCGCGTAATCGAGATTGGACAAGCCTTCCGGCGCCCGCGACGATTTAGGCAGGAACAAATTCCACAAGCCTTGCGCGCGCGCCAGCGGCTTCAAGTCTTCGATCAGCTGGGTTGGAATCCAGCGGTTGCCTTTTTCCACGCCGTTGCGGTCGACTTCCTGCTTGAATGCCTTCTCGTTGGGGTAGATGTGCTGATCCATGAACTTGAGCAGCTTTTCCTGCAAGCCCTTGCAACGGTCCGAATAGTCGAAATCCATGCTGATATCCTTTGGTTAGATTTTCTTGCCGGTCGCGTAAGCCCAGCCCAGTTCGGCCATCGGCCGCGCCATTTTGCCCGATTCCAGCGCTTGCGCACTGGCTGCGGTGCCGTCCACGTAACGTTTCATGATGCCCTGCATAATGCTGGCAAGGCGAAACATATTAAATGCCAAGTAAAAATTGAAATCTTCCAGGCGGATCGTCTTGCCGGTGCGCTCGGCGTACTTCTGTATGTATTCTTCCTGTGACGGAATACCCAGCGCCTTCAGGTCCAGCCCGGCGATGCCGCGGAATTGGCCCGGTGCGATATGCCAGCTCATGCAGTGGTAAGAAAAGTCCGCGAATGGGTGGCCCAGGGTCGACAATTCCCAGTCCAGCACGGCCAGGATGCGCGGTTCGGTCGGATGGAAAATGATGTTGTCGAGGCGGAAGTCGCCATGCACGATGCTGGTATCGTCGCCCGGCGGAATATTGTGTGGCAGCCAAGCGATCAATTGATCCATCGGCTCGATGGTCTCGGTGACCGAGGCTTGATACTGGCGGGTCCAGCGCTCGATCTGGCGCACGAAATAATTGCCCGGCTTGCCGTAATCGGCCAACCCGATCGCCGCATAGTCGATCGTGTGCAATTGTGCGATCACGCGGTTCAACTCGTCGTAGATGGCGCTGCGCTCAAACGGTGTCATGCCGGGCAGGGCCTGGTCCCACAGGATACGTCCCTCGACGAACTCCATGATAAAGAAGGCGCGCCCGATCACGGATTCATCGGTGCACAGCGCGTATTGGCGGGCGGCCGGAAAGCCGGCCTTGTTGAGCGCATCCATGACCCGGAACTCACGATCGATGGCGTGTGCCGAGGCCAGCAACTTAGCGGCAGGGCCGGGCTTGGTGCGCAGCACGTAATGCTGTTGGGCCGGCGGCGAGCCGACTGTGAGCTTGAAAGTCGGGTTGGACTGGCCACCCTTGAATTGCTCTACCGTCAGTTCGCCGCCCGGATAGCCCTCGACGTGTTCCTGCAGATAGGCGGCCAGTGCCGCAACGTCAAACTTCTGCCGCTCCGACACCGGCTTGGTTCCCATGAATTCTTCGAACATTGCGTCTCCTCAGGCTAGATCCGCCTATTCTATCCGATGAAAAGAACGACCGTACTATTTATTTTTGAGCTGCGGGCGCAAATAGGCAAAGTCCTGTCCGGAGGGCGGATGAGCGAAGCGTTATCCGCCAATTTGTGCAAACATACGGCGGATTGCTGCCGGTCACCGGCGCTCATCCGCCCGACGGTTTTACAAGATGCAATCCGTTTGACCCACTACACTAACTTGCGCGATTTCGTGTATTGCTCCAGCAATTGTTCCATCGTGGTGCTACGCGAGTGCAACTGCAACGGCCCCGGCGGCGAAAAATTGGCA
>JANPCW010000819.1:0-5092 GCA_031431155.1 Janthinobacterium sp.
TGGGTAATGCCGACCACGGTGCCAGGAAAGCGCAACAAAAATTGTTCTAGCCAGTCGACCGACTCGGCATCGAGATGGTTGGTCGGCTCGTCCAGCAGCAGCATATCCGGCTTGGACAGCAGCAGACGGCACAGCGCGACCCGGCGTTTTTCACCGCCCGACAGCACGCCGATCTTCGCGTCCCATGGCGGCAGGCGCAGCGCGTCGGCCGCCATTTCCAATTGCAAATTCAAATTGCCGCCATCGGAGGTCGAAATGATCGCTTCCAGGCGCGCCTGTTCCGTAGCCAGCGCATCGAAATCGGCGTCTTCATCGGCATACGCGCTGTACACGGCGTCCAGCTTGGCCTGGGCTTCGAACACTTCACCGAGCCCGCCTTCCACCACCTGGCGCACGGTTTGTTCGGGATCGAGCACCGGTTCCTGGGGCAAGTAGCCGATGTTCAAACCGGGCATCGGCACCGCCTCGCCCTGGATATCGGTATCGATGCCGGCCATGATCTTGAGCAGGGTCGACTTGCCGGAGCCATTCAGGCCCAGCACGCCGATCTTGGCGCCAGGAAAGAATGAAAGCGAAATGTCCTTCAGAATCTGGCGCTTCGGCGGGACGATTTTGCCCACGCGGTTCATGGTATAGACGTAATTTGCCATTGAGGTATCTCGGGTGATAACAGAAGGTGAACAGGATACGATAAAACCTGGCGCTGCGGCGAGGGCCGCACATCGAACACGCAGGCTGGGACGCTTGGTAATGGCGATTATCTCGATTAATTGGCTGGAATGGACAATTTCATGCGCTGCGTTAATTCGAGGGCACAAGTCAGGGCGTGTTGATCCAGATTAAGATCACCTCAAAATTGACAAAAAATAAAGTTACCGTAAGGATATTTTTACTGAGATAATTAACCAAGGGTATCAAACTCGTCTTTACGGCGCCGTGCGTCGGCAATTTAAGAAAGCAGAAATGATGCGTCCCAGATGGTCTATTCGCCAATTCCGGCATTCAGCCATGATGCCATTGTGCATGTCGGTGGTAGGCCTCTTATCCTTGCCGGCTGGCGCGCAAGACCTCACTGCATTGTCGCTGGACCAGCTTCAGAGCTTCGAGGTGGTAACTGCCTCGAAATTTGCCCAGAATGTCAGTGAAGCGCCGTCGGCCGTCATCGTCGTCACTGCCGACGACATCACGAGCTACGGCTATCGCACCCTGGCCGACCTGCTACGCAGCCTGCGCGGGGTGCACGTCGCCTATGACCGCACTTACAGCTACCTTGGCACCCGCGGCTCGGGGCGTCCCGGGGATGTCAACTCGCGCATCCTGCTGCTGGTCGATGGGCAGCGCCTGAACGACCCGATTTTTGATCAAGGTTCGATCGGCACCGAATTTCCGATTGACGTCGCATTGATCGAGCGTGTGGAGTATGTGCCGGGGCCCGGTTCCGCCATTTATGGAAGCAGTGCGTTTTTCGGCGTCCTCAATATCATTAGCAAAAACGGGAAAGCGTTGGGTGGGGCCGAAGCAACGCTCGAAGCGGCCAGCCATGGCGCGAAGAAAGCCGGATTGACGTTCGGCAAGCGATTCGATGGCGGCGCCGACCTGCTGGTTGGCTTGTCAGGGTTCGACAGCGCCGGGCCGGATCCCTATTTTCCCGAATTCGACGATGGCGCCGGCAGCCATGGCGTCGCTCACGGCCTCGATTACGATCGCTATAAGCGCCTGTTCGCAAAATATTCCTTCGCAAACCTGACGCTTGAAACGTATTTTGGCCAGCGCACCAAAGGCATGCCAACCGCGGCGTACGGCCAGCAATTCAACGATCCGCGCAGTCGTACCGTGGACCAGTATTTTTCCGCCACCGTCGCGTACCAGAGCGCACTGTCGGCGACGCTGGATGTCTCTGCAAGCGTCAATTTCGCCCAATACAAATTTACCGGTGACGCCGCATACGAGCCGGATCTGGGCACGGCCAACCGCGACTTCGCCCGAAGCGGGACCGTCGTCGGTGAAATCCGCGTTCTGAGCAAAGGGTTCCGCAACCACAAAATCATTTACGGGATGGAGTTGGTCGATGCATTCGATCGCACCCAGCTCAATTACGACGTCGCGCCCTACGCGTCCTATCTCGACATCAATCAACCAAAAAAGGGATACGGGTTCTATGTGCAGGACGAATTTCGCCTGAACCCGGCCCTGATTATCAACGCGGGCGTGCGCCGCGATCATGATAGCGACGGCGGCAATTCCACGAGTCCGCGGCTGGGATTGATTTACAAAGTGACGCCGGATCTCACGACCAAACTATTGTACGGCACCGCGTTCCGCGCGCCGAACGCGTACGAGCGTTACTACGTGGCCGATTTGTCGAGTTATAAAATCGTTCCGGGCTTGAAGCCGGAAACCATCAAGACCTATGAATTCGTCGCTGAATATTTTCCTCTGCCAAATTTAAAAAGCAGCGTCTCCGTCTTCGCATACAAGCTCAATAATTTGATATCGTTTGCCACCGACCCCAACGATGGTTTGCTCTATTTTACGAACATCGATGCAGCCTCCATCAGGGGAATCGAACTGGAAGCCGAACGCCTTGGGGCAGATGGCGCTCGCCTCAAGGGCAGCGCCAGTTTCCATTTTGCCCGCAATGACCTCACCGGCGAATGGCTGACGAATTCGCCGCGTCAATTGCTAAAGCTCAACTACAGCCGGCCCATGTTCGACCGGGCCGCTCGGGTGGGCCTGGAAGCACAATACACGAGCCGGCGCAAGACCGTGTTCGGACGTGAAGTGGGCGGTTTTGCAATCGTCAATCTGACGCTGTCAAGTGAGAGGCTGGCCAGCAACGTGAGCCTGTCAGCAAGTGTCTATAACCTGTTGAACAAGAATTACGCAGACCCGCCCAGCGAGGAACACTTCGACAATAGCTCCCCGCCGCGTTATCTGCAAGCCATTGGTCAGGATGGGCGAGTGTTTCGCGTCAACCTGACTTACCGTTTCTGATTCTCCATGCGATTGCGGCACGCCATGAGGTCGTATCACACCGCTCTGATAGGCGCAATCCTGTCATTGACGTGCCCGTTCGGCACGGCCGCCCCGCCGGCCAGCCCTGAATACGCGTTGAAGGCGGCCTTCATCTATAACTTTGCCATGTTCACGACGTGGGCCGAGAGGCCGGACAAGACAATCTTCTTGTGCGTGCTTGGCCGGGATCCGTTTGGCAGCGCCATCGACCCGCTCGAAGGCAAAGAGGTGGGCCAGTCGCGGTTATCAATTCTCCGCTATAGAAGCGTCAGCGAAGTCACGAGCACTTGCCAAATCGTCTTTGTTACCGATTCCGAGGTCGACAACTATCTTGGCTTTGCCCTATATATGCGCAACGCGCCAGGCGTGTTGACGATCTCGGACAAAGAGGGCTCAGCGCGCCAAGGGATGATCATCGAACTGACGGCCGAAGGCAAGAACATTGGCTTCGAGTTCAATCGGGAGGCCGCCCGTCTCGCCAACGTTGACATCAGTTCAAAACTACTGCGCATCGCCAGGAAGGTGCATTGAGCATGACCCACAAGCGCAACTATCTCTGGATTTATCGCCAGCCGGTGGCCAGTCGGCTGAAATTGGCAAACCTGGTGACCAGTGGCGCCGTCATCTTTCTGGCCGGGATCTTGCTGCTCGCGATTCAAGTCTACCTCTCCGCGGTTGAGCTGCTTGAGCAAACGCGCACAGAAGCTGCGATGACCGGCGAAAACCTGTCTGCCGCAATGGTGTTCAATGACAAAAAATCGGGCGCGGAAATTCTCGGCTCGCTCAGGGCGTTCGCAGAAATCTCGAATGCAACGGTGTACGATGCCCAAGATCAAGTATTTGCCGTGTACGACCGTCAAGAAATAATGATGAGACCGGTCAACTCGCAGCCGCGAAAAAACTTCTATCAATTCACCGCGACCCAACTGTTGTTGGGGCAATCCTTCGATTTCAAGGGCAAGCATCTCGGGACGATCTATCTCGATGCCGATCTTGCGTCTGCGTACCAGCGGCTGGCTTGGTATGCCGGCTTGGTGATGCTGGCGATGGTGATAAGCCTGGCGATCGGGCATGCCGTGCTGGTTTGGTTGCAGCGCTTCGTGACCGCACCGCTTCTCGCACTGGCGCAAACGAGCGAACTGATCGCCACTAAAGGGGATTTCTCGATCCGCGCGGCGGTGGACGCTTGCGCCGATATCGGCTTGCTGGCGACTGCCTTCAACACCATGCTCGACCGGATAGAGAAGCGGGAGTCGGACCTTGAAAGCGAGATTTTCGAACGAAAACGGGTCGAGATAAAGCTTGACCGCTTGGCGCATTTTGACAATATCACCGGTTTGCACAACCGCTATTTTTTCAATGACCGACTCAGTTCTGTTGTCACAAGGGCGCAGTCCATCAACGAACGCGCAATTGTCATGTTCCTCGATCTCGACAACTTCAAGGCCATCAATGACACCCTCGGTCACGATACGGGGGACGAGTTGCTCAGGATTGTGTCGCGGCGGTTGGAAAACAGTCTGCGCTTCGGCGACACGATCGCGCGTATCGGCGGGGACGAATTTGCGATTATTCTGGAAAACGTTTCCGAATCAACGGTCGGCACGCAGGTGGCGGAAAAATGTCTGGCGGCCCTGGCCGAAGTCATCCAGATCAACAACAATGAAATCTACATGACTGCCAGTATCGGCATCACTACCTGTCCCGACGATGCCGTTGATATGCACGCGCTGCTCAAGTTCTCCGACACAGCGATGTATTACGCCAAGAACGCCGGGAAGAACACCTACAAGGTCTTTACCGCGAGCATGCAGGGAGAAGCCCAAAAACGGTTTGCGATGGATGGCAATTTGCGCCGGGCGCTGGAGCACGGGCAGTTCGTGCTGCACTACCAACCGCAAATCGACATGCGCTCCGGGCGGATCTCCGGGGCAGAGGCGCTGGTGCGCTGGGTGCACCCGGACCTTGGCGTCATCGGCCCCCTTGAATTCATTGGCGTTGCAGAAGAAACAGGATTGATCATTGCTATCGGTAACTGGGTATTGCACACCGCCTGCCTTCAGCTGAAAACGTGGCA
>JANPCW010000820.1:0-2973 GCA_031431155.1 Janthinobacterium sp.
CTTCCCTCGGGCCGTGCTTGCCCATCCCCAACAATCATTGCGAGCAAAGATGAAAACATATGTAATCGGAGATGTACAAGGATGCCAGCAGCAGGCGGCAGCACTGATAGAGCGTATCGACCAGGTCGGTGCAACCCGGCCGGACATTCTGTTTGCCGGGGACTTGATCAATCGCGGCCCGCAATCCTTGGCAGCGTTGCGCCACGTCTACACCATGTCGCAGTCAACCGACAGGACCGTCGACACCGTGCTCGGCAATCACGACTTGCACTTGCTGGCGGTCGCCCACGGCATTCGCGGCGCGCACAAAGCCGATACGCTCGACGAAATCCTGGCTGCACCCGAGCGCGACCTGCTGCTCGACTGGCTGCGCCGACGCCCGCTGGCGATCATGCGCGACCGGCACTTGCTGGTGCACGGTGGCGTGTTGCCGCAATGGAGCGCCGAGCAAACGATGGCGCTCGCGCATGAGGTCGAGACCGTGTTGCGGGGCCCAGACTGGCTTGATTTCCTGCAAGAAATGTACGGCAACGCACCGGCCGCCTGGGACGACGGATTGCGCGGCACGGCGCGCTTGCGCTGCATTGTCAATGCCTTGACCAGGATGCGCTATTGCAGCGCCGAGGGGGTGATGGAGCTGAAAATCAAGGAGGGGCTGACTCCAACCGGCGCCAACGAGTCCGGCTTGATGCCATGGTTCGATGTGCCCGGGCGCCGAACGGCCGAGGTGACCGTTGTGTTTGGGCACTGGTCGGCGCTCGGACTGATGCTGCGCCCCAACCTGATCGCGCTCGACAGCGGCTGCGTCTGGGGCGGGCAGCTCTCTGCCGTTTGCCTTGAAGACCGCACGCTATTGCAGGAATCGTGTCCGGAATATCGCGAACACGACGGCAAGACAATGCACTAGACCTGTTCCACCGTCTGCCCCAGTGCGAGCGCGACCGCCGCGCGCGCGGCCGCAGCCAGGTCGCGCCGGTGCGCACCGGCACTGTCGATTGGCGGCAGGCAGATCAACTGCGCCGAGATTTGGCGGCCCGACAGGATCGCCACGATGCTGCGCGCAAAGCTCATGTCCCCGATATAAACGACCGCCGGATGGGGTTGACCCGCAGAATCGAGATAGCGCAAGGCGAACGCTTGCACCGGAACCTGGGCATCAATGGCCGCTTCGAATAGATTCGGGTGAAACGGCAGCAACACGCCCTGCTCGGCCGTCGTGCCCTCCGGGAAAAACGCGATCCGTTCACCGGCATGCAGGCTGCCGACCAACCCTTTGAACAGTTGGCGCAAGCCGTGCCGGTTGTCACGCGCGATGAAAATGGTACCCACTCTTTCCGCCAGCCAGCCCATCATCGGCCACGCGCGGATTTCCTGTTTGGCCACAAAACGGCATGGATGCAGCGCGTTGATGACGAAGATATCGAGCCAGGAAACATGGTTGGCGACCACCAGCGCATGGGGCAAGGCGATTGCGACCGTCTCGATCTGCTCCACGATCACCCCGCAAATGCCCAGCAGCTGGCGCGACCAGCGCCGAATATAGCGATTGCGGCCCGCCAGCCCCAGCCACGGGAACAGCAAGCTGCAGCTGGCCATGCCGATCAAAAGATGGATCAGGACACGCGCCAGCTTATAGGCAAGCAATATTTTCAAATGGATGCCAAGAAAACTGGGGTCAGGCCGAGACGCGTGCAAAAACCGCCACCTCTGCCTGACCCGTTAGCGTTAAGCGCGCTGGTATGCGACCTGGCCGGCCACAATCGTTGTGCTGACCAGGCCCGTTAGTTCATAGCCGAGGAACGGGGTGTGCTTGCCTTGGCTGGCCAGCGCCGAGGCGGCAACCATCCAGCGCGCGTGCGGGTCGAACAGGCAAATGTCGGCCACGCTGCCGGGCGCCAGATGGCCGCACGCCAGGCCCGCGATACGGGCCGCCTCGCACGTGACCTTGGCCAGCGCGCGCGCCAACGGCTGCTCGTTGTCGTGGGCCCATTTGAGGGTCAGCGAAAGCAATAATTCAAGTCCGGTTGCGCCGGGCGAGGCTTCGCCAAACGGCAGCAGCTTTTCGTCATCGTCGACCGGAGTATGGTCCGAGCAGATGGCGTCGACCGTGCCGTCGTTCAAGCCCAGCGCGATCGCGTCGCGGTCGCGCTGGCTGCGAAACGGCGGCGTGACCCGCGCGTTGGAATCGAAGAAGCCGATGTCGGCGTCGGTCATGTGGATGTGGTGGGCACCCACGTCGCAGCTGACCGGCAAGCCTTCCTCTTTGGCCGCACGCACCAGCGCCAGCCCGGCCGCGGACGACATGCGGCACAGGTGCACACGCACCCCGGTCGCGCGCATCAGCTCGAAGATCGTGTGCAGCGCGATGGTCTCGGACATGACGGGCACGCCGGACAGCCCAAGGCGCGACGCCAGCGGGCCGCTATGGGCGATGCCGCCGCGCCCGATATGGGGGTCTTGCGGACGCAGCCAGACCGTGTAGCCGAAGGTCTTGGCGTATTGCATCGCGCGCAGCAGTACGTTGGTATCTTCGATCGGCTCTTCCGCTTGCGAAAAGCCGATGCAGCCAGCCTCGGTCAGTTCGGCCATCTCGGTCAGGCACTTGCCCTTCAAGCCGACCGTCAGCGCGCCCAGCGGGTGCACGTGGGCCTGGTTGCGGCTGCGGGCGCGGTGCTTGAGCATTTCCACCAGGCCTGGCTCGTCGAGCACCGGATCGGTGTCGGGCGGGCAGATCAGGCTGGTGACCCCGCCCTGCATGGCGGCCTGCAGTTCCGATTCGAGCGTGGCCTTGTATTCGTAGCCCGGTTCGCGCAGGCGGGCCGACAGGTCGACCAGGCCGGGGGCCACGATCAGGCCGGTCGCGTCGATTGTGGTGTCGGCCGCGAAACCGGCCAAAGCCTGGCCAGGCGCATGCACGGCCAGCACTTTACCGTCCGCGATGAACAGGTCGTGGATGGCGTCGATGCCATTGGC
>JANPCW010000821.1:0-2044 GCA_031431155.1 Janthinobacterium sp.
CCTACTCGGCCTCGCCGATGTGGACCGCCAACGCGGCCACGGTCAGCCCGTCGGCCGACAGCGCGGACGGACGCACCCATTTCACGTCGGCCAACCTGAACAACAAGCTGCACCGGGCACAAGAGCACCATCAATCGACGCGCACCCTACGCGCCCTGTTCGGCGACGCCAAACACTTTGCCGTGCATGACGCGCTGCCATCAACGCCGGCGTTCGGCGACGAGGGCGCGGCCAACCATACGCGTTTGTGCGCCGATCACGGCGCGGCCGGCGTCGAAATGTTCGTGTACGGCCGGGTTGAATTCGATCCCGCCGCACCGGCGCCAAAGCGCTATCCCGCGCGCCAGACGCTGGAAGCCTCGCAAGCGGTGGCCCGCCTGCACGGCCTGGACCCCCAGCGCACGGTCTACCTGCAGCAAAATCCGGACGTGATCGACCAGGGCGTGTTCCATAACGACGTGATTGCCGTCGGCAATGGCAATGTCCTGTTCTACCACGAGCAAGCCTTTGCCGATGAAGCGGCAGCCCTGGGCCGCTTGCGCCATGCGCTGCACGGCGCCGGCGCCGAGCTGGCCGCGCTGCGGGTGGACAGCGGCCAGGTATCGGTGGCCGACGCCGTCGCCAGCTACCTGTTCAACAGCCAGTTGCTGTCGAAAGCCGATGGCAAGATGGCGCTCGTGATTCCGCAGGAATGCCAGGAAAACCAGGCGGTGGCCAACTACCTCCAGGGCCTGGTGGCGAGCGGCGGCCCGGTCGACGAGCTGATCCACTTCGACCTGCGCCAAAGCATGCGCAACGGCGGCGGCCCGGCGTGCCTGCGCCTGCGGGTGGCGCTGACCGAGGCCGAGGCCGGTGCGATGCAGCAAGGCGTGATCATGACGGAAACGCTGTACCAGACCCTGGTCGGCTGGGTCGAGAAGCACTACCGCGACCGGCTCGACCCGTCCGACCTGGCCGACCCCGCGCTGGCGCTGGAAGTCCAGACTGCGCTTGACGAATTGACACGAATCCTCAATCTGCCGGGCCTGTACGATTTGTAACGAGCCCAGGGCGATGGTTTGATTACTGCGTCATTTACTGTTCTAATACGGGCTGCGCCGAGTGCATGCTGATGCCAGGCTGCCACCCATGCAAATTTTTGGGCAATTCGCCGCTGTGCGGCCCGTCGGATCGGGCCAGTTCGCGTATCAGATCGATGGTTGAGACAAGCTCCTGAAACAGGGGGTCATTATTCTTGGACGGGCTATCCCCGTCTCTTTATAAGTTGCTGGCGCGCGGCCACAAGCTTGGCGCGCCGGCGACGACTACACACCACAGCATTGGAGAAGCAAGATGAAACAAATGCCACAAGATTTGCGCACACAGACGCTAGAACTCGTTAATGCGAGCAAGCCCGCCGACGCCAGCAACCAGGTCGCAGGCCTGATCACTGCCTGGCTGGCGTCGCTCGACGAGGAGGATCTGGCCGGCCTCGCGCCGGACAGCTTGGCGCCGGTCTTGTGGGACGGCTTCGCACAGGCGGTCAAGCGCAGCGGCGCCGGTTGCCAGATCACGACCCTGCGCTATGCAGATGGGCGCGGCGGCATGGCGAGCGCCTTGCTGATCCAAAATGAAGACATGCCTTATCTGGTCGATTCGATCGTGATGGCGATGCGCAAACAGCGCGTGACCGGGCGCGCCGTGCTCAATTCCGTGCTGGCCGTGCGCCGCGCGGCCGATGGCAGTGCTGTGGCCGTGGGCGAGAGCGGCGACCCGCTTGAGTCGTTTGTGCTGGTGCTGCTGGCCGAAGACCTGGCCGGCGATGCGTTGGCGGCCCTGGTCGCAAAGCTCGAGATGGTGGCGCGTGACGCCGCCGTGGTGCGGCGCGATGCCGCTGCCATGGCCGAGCGCCTGACCCAGGTTGCGGCCGCAGCCGCCGCGCAGGGCGAACCCGGCCAGGAAGTGGCGGCGTTTCTGGAGTGGGCCAAGAACGAGGGGTTTGAATTGTTCGGGTACGCCTACTACTTCGCCAAGCCCGGCGTGCGCGAACTCGAGCGCGACATCC
>JANPCW010000822.1:0-3627 GCA_031431155.1 Janthinobacterium sp.
CACGAACTCCAGCTCGAACAAGCCATCATCGACAAGCTGCAACACTTCTTGTTGGAACTGGGACGCGGCTTCTCATTTGTCGCCCGGCAAAAGCGCATGCGTTTTGATGACAAGGACTTTTACGTCGATCTGGTTTTCTACAACTACCTGCTCAAGTGCTTTGTGCTGATCGACCTGAAAATCGGCGAACTTACCCATCAGGACATCGGCCAGATGGACGGCTACGTGCGCATGTACGAAGCCCACAGCAAGGTCGAGGGCGACAATCCCACGATCGGCCTGATCCTCTGCTCCGAAAAAAATGCCGCAGTTGCCCGTTACTCTGTACTGAGCGATAGCCAGCAACTGTTTGCAGCCAAATACCAGTTCACTTTGCCCAGCGAGGAAGCGCTTCAGCGTGAAATTTTGCGTGAGCGGGCACTGATAGAAAACGAACTCGAATCCTGATTCATACCAAAAAAAGATATTTCCACAAAGCTCGATCTGCGGACCTGACGGCCAACAATATCGCCTAGCTAAAAGTGCGGGCGACTGGCCAGCGGTAGCGCTAATCGCGACAAACCATCTTGGGAGTTGGGAATGGCCATATAGAATACGCCAACACTTCTAGCTACAACGAGCAGAACCTCGTTCAGCGGTTGGCCTACCAGGGCACCCCCCCAGCCGTCACGACGATCGACAGCAACATAAACAGGAGAGAATCGTTTTCGTCTCGTGTCCTGTACCAAGTATAATTCACGCACCGTCGACCGAAAGGCATCGACCGCCGTCGGTTTCATCCTGCTGTGTCCGCACTGCTGTGCAGCCTGTCTTCTTCCGCAATGGTGCGGTTTCTCGGAGCAAATCTGATGAAGAATTTTCCGATTGTTTGTGTCGGTGGCTCCGCAGGTGGCCTGGACGCCTATATTCGGCTATTGAAAAATTTGCCGGCCGACATGGGGGTAGCTATCGTGATCGTGAATCACATCACAATGATGCCTACCCAACTCCATGAAATTCTGCCCAACTACACGAGCATGCCGGTTGACCTGATCACAGAAAGCTTGCCGATCGAACCAAATCGCGTGTTCATCATCCCCGCGAATCGGGATTTGCATGTCGAGAATGGCGAGTTCCATCTGAAGCCGATCTCGAAACCGCGTGGCTGGCCTGACGTCATCACGGTCTTTCTCCGTTCTTTGACCCGTTACTGGGACGGCAAGCTGATTGCCGTGATTGTGTCCGGCTATGATGGCGACGGCGCCGCCGCTTTGTGCGGCATTCAACAGGTGGGCGGCATCGCGATCGCGCAAAAACTCGATACGGCCAAGCAACCGGACATGCCCGAGAGCGCGATTGCCAGCGGCTGCATCGATTTTGTCCTGTCCCCGGAAGGCATCGCGCAACAACTGATCCTCATCGCGCGCGGGGAAGATCAGACTCCAGCATCTTCATGAATTCGTTGACCTTGATTGGCTTGGTCATGTAACGGAAAAATCCGGCATCCAACCCCTTCTCGATATCGGATGGCATGGCATTGGCGCTCAGGGCAATCACCGGGATGTGTGCTGTCACCGGGTCGGCAGCCAGCATTTTCAGCGCTTCGACACCGCTGATGTCAGGTAAGTTGATGTCCATCAGGATGACATCGGGCAGAAAGTTGCGGGCCATCGCGATACCGCGGGTGGCATTTTTCGCAGTCAACAAACGGATATCTGGCTGGCGCGCAATCAGGACCTCGACCAACATCAGATTGGCAGGGTTGTCCTCGACATAAAGCAAGGTGAGCCTGTGCCCGTCGTCCAGGCCGTGGATCGGGGTGCCTTCCCGTGCCACCATGGTGTCGGCTGCCTGTGGCGCGTCCGGTGGCGCCATCTGGTCCAGTTCGATCCAGAACAGACTCCCCGTTCCAGGCGTGCTTTCCACGCCGATGGCACCGCTCATCAATTCGACCAGGCGCTTGCAAACTACCAGGCCGATGCCAGTGCCTTCCTCGCCCCTCGCTTCTTGCCCGAGGCGGTTGAACGGTTGAAAAAGCTGCGTCAGGTTCTCTGGCGTCAATCCTGCGCCGGTGTCCTTGACGCTGATACGGATGCGTCCTGCGGAACTCGGGTGGACGTCCAGCGTCACCGTTCCGCCCGTGCTGTTGTATTTGATCGCGTTCGAGAGCAGGTTGATGAAGGCTTGCTTGAGCCATGTCGGGTCGGCCTGGACGAAGTAGGGCATGTCGCCTGCCGCAGGAAAAACGGCGCCGATGCCGCGCTCCTGTGCCAACGGCTCGACCATGGTCTGGCATTCGTTTACGACGTCGCCGAGCGACACCCGTTCCAACGACAACACCCGTTTCCCGCTGTCGATCACCGCGAGATCGAGAACTTCGTTGACCAGCTTGAGCAAATACCATCCGGCCTTGAGAATTTGAACGATGCTATCCTTTTGCTCTTGGGTGGGCGGCGGATTGCTAGTTTCCATGAGCTGGCCGAAACCGAGGATGGCATGGAGCGGTGTGCGCAGTTCATGGCTCATGCTGGACAGGAAGTCCGATTTCGCTTGGTTGGCTTTTTTCGCAACGACAGTGGCATGCTCGAGTTCGACGTTCTTGTCCTCCAGAGCGCGCTGGAACAGCGCAAGCTCCGCTTCGGCCTGTTTACGCTTGGAAATGTCATTCATCACGGCCCGCAGTTCGGGCACGCCCAAGGCATCGTGGCCGGCCGTCGTGGTCAGGTTTACCCAGAAATTGCTACCGTCATTTTTTATCATGCGCAACTCGAACGATTGCGGTTCACCGTTCTCAAGCACGCTTTTACGGTGCAGGTAGTAGATGTCCTGGTCTTGCCGGAGGATGCGTTGCGACAAAGGTTGATTGAGCAAGGCGCCGCGCACGCTGCCAAACAGCTTGGCAGCGGTCAGATTCGATTGCACGATCAACCCCTGCTCGCTGATCGTGCAATAACCAACCGGCGCCATGTCGTACAGGTCGAAATAGCGCTCCCGTACCGCGTCCAGTGCTGCTTGCGATTCGCGCAATTGTTCGTTTTGCATCGCCAGTTCGATCTGATGCACGTGCAGTTCATGCACCAGTTGCCCGATGGCTTGCGGCGACAGGGCTGCAAGCGCTTCGGGTGAGAGTGCCGCGCTTTGCCCCAGGCCCGCTTCGGCCAGTTCGCGCGCGTGGCGGCCCCCCGCCTCTTCGGCGCCGCGTGGGGTGATCAATTTATCCTGCCCGGTCATTTGGCGCTTTCGTCGATGGTTCGTTCCGTGGTTGCAATTGCGTACATCTGCCCAGACTCATCGAGCAACGCTGTGGAGATGACCGCGACATTCACGACCGTTCCTTGGTTGGTGATCCGCTGGGTGCGATACGGTTCCAGATTTCCGGCCTGGCTAAGCTGTCGCAGCGTGGAAATGGCTTGCGCGCGCAGCGCCTTTGGAATCCGCTCCTGCACGTTCATCAAGAGCGCCTCGGCTTCGCTCCAGCCGTACATCCTGACTGCGCCCGGGTTCCAGGCTAGGGTGCGCCCGTTCAGGTCCTGCACGGTGATGGCATCGTGGGCATCGCGTACCACCACCGCCAGCCGTAACAGCTCGTTCGCTTTGTGGAGCGCGTCGCGGGTCAACACCATCTCGGTAATGTCGATGAACGTGATC
>JANPCW010000823.1:0-6295 GCA_031431155.1 Janthinobacterium sp.
AGTAATCGAGTATGGCAGTGTGTAGTGAAATGTAGTAAAAGCGTTAATGTAATGTCGGCAAAGCAACTTTTTGCCGCTGGGATACTCGATTCGCATGTATTTGCTGGTCGAATGTGTTAAAATTTAAGAACTTATGTATTAGGAGTCATCATGGCTGTTCAACAGAACAAGAAAACCCCATCCAAGCGCGGCATGCACCGTTCGCACGACTTTTTGGTCGCGCCTCAGCTGAGCATCGAGCCAACCACTGGCGAGACACATATGCGTCACCATATCAGCCCTAACGGCTTCTATCGTGGTCGTAAAGTTATCAAGACAAAAAACGACGAGTAATCGACGTTCTTTGGCGGAGTAAGATGAAAGCGGTGCAACGAGTTTTTCCGGCGTGGCACCGCTTTTTTTCATCGGCTGCGATCATTTTGCGTGCCGTTGAATCACGAAGAGTCTGGCTGGCGCAACGCCACGCCCGATTCGCATTCTGCCCGCAGCATGCCCCCAGGCGGGCTAGGGCGCGGTACTGAATCAAAACAATGACAATTATAATTTCTATCGACTGCATGGGCGGAGATCACGGCCCCGCTGTCACCATTCCTGCCGCAATTTCCTTCGTAAAAAGTGAGCCCGACGCGCAACTGATTCTGGTCGGTCTGGAGCATGTGTTGCGCGCTGAACTGAAGAAGCATCACGCCGACGCCCATCCGCGCTTGTCGATTGTGCACGCGTCCGAGCAGATCACGATGGACGACCCGCTCGAGGTCGCGCTGCGCCGCAAGAAGGATTCCTCGATGCGGGTGGCGATCGAGCTGGTCAAGGAAGGCCGGGCGCAAGCCTCTGTCTCGGCCGGCAACACGGCCGCCTTGATGGCCGTGTCGCGCTATGTGCTCAAAACCATGGCCGGGGTCGACCGTCCCGCCATTTGCAGCATCCTTCCCAATCAAAAAGACGGCCCGACCTATATGCTGGACCTGGGCGCCAACGTCGATTGCGAGCCGCACCACTTGCACCAGTTCGCCATCATGGGCTCGGTGCTGGTGTCGGCCATGGAAGGCATTGCGCGCCCGACGATCGGCTTGCTCAATGTTGGCACCGAAGATATCAAGGGCAACGACGTGGTCAAGCAGACCGCGAAGCTGCTGCGCGCCGATCACGAGCGCGGCGTCCTCAATTTCCATGGCAATGTCGAGGGCAATGACATCTTTAAAGGCACCACCGATATCGTCGTGTGCGACGGCTTCGTCGGCAACGTGACCCTGAAGGCGGTCGAGGGCATGGCGCGTTTCGTGAAAAACGTCGTGACCACCGAGTTCAAACGCAATCCCTTGACGCTGCTGGGCGCCGTGATCGCGCGCGGCGCATTGACGTCGATTTCGAATCGACTGAACCCGTCGCGCTACAATGGCGCCAGCCTGCTCGGGCTGCGCGGCCTGGTGTTCAAGAGTCATGGCGGCGCCGATGCCTATTCCTACGAATGGGCCATCAAGCGCGCTTTCGATGCGGCAAAGTACAATGTGCAGGAGCAGCTATCGACGCTGATCGCCGAGTTGATGCCGCGCGGCACTGCAACCGTGGAACAAACCAGCTCAACGAATTAGTGGAGGCAAGGGCATGACTTTGTACAGCAAAATCGTCGGTACCGGCAGCTATTTGCCGGAACGGAGAGTCACCAATCTCGACCTGACGGCCCAGTTGGCGGCCAAGGGCATTGAAACGTCGGACGAGTGGATCGTTTCGCGCAGCGGTATTAGCGCGCGCCACTATGCCGGCCCGCAGCAGCAGTCATCGGACCTGGCTGTGGAAGCGTCCAGGAAAGCGCTGGACATGGCCGGCTTGCAACCGGACGATATCGACCTGATTATCGTCGCTAGTTCGACCCCTGATTTTTTCGGCAGTTTTCCCAGTACGGCCTGTATTGTGCAGCGCAAGCTGGGCATCACCAACGGTGCTGCAGCGGTCGACGTGCAAGCCGTGTGCAGCGGGTTCATCTACGGCGTCTCGGTGGCCGACAGCTTCATCAAGTCGGGCGCGCATAAAAATGTGCTGGTGATCGGGGCTGAGGTGTTTTCGCGCATTCTCAATTTTGAAGACCGCGGTACCTGCGTGCTGTTCGGCGACGGCGCGGGCGCGATCGTGCTGACGGCCTCCAAGCAGCCCGGCATTCTGGCCACCAAGTTGCACGCCGATGGGCGCTATGCCGATATTCTCAGTGTCCCGGGCAACGTCTCGGGCGGCGCACTGGCCGGCAGCGCCATGCTGACCATGGACGGACCGGCTGTATTCAAGCTGGCGGTGTCGGTGCTGGAGAAAGTCGCGCTCGAAGCGCTGGCGCACGCTGACATGCGCGCCGATCAGATCGATTGGCTGGTCCCGCATCAAGCCAATATCCGGATCATGAACAGCACGGCCAGGAAACTCGACTTGCCGCTGGCGAAGATGGTGGTCACTGTCGATCAGCATGGCAATACTTCGGCTGCATCGATCCCGATGGCGCTCGACATCGCCGTGCGCGACGGGCGCATCAAGCAAGGCCACAACGTACTGATGGAAGGCGTGGGCGGCGGCTTTACCTGGGGCGCCGTGCTGGCACGGATGTAAAGGGTTAAGGGTTCCGTTTGCAGTACGTCGCAGACTTCATCTTGGAAAGAATTGGCGCATGAAAAAATTTGCATTTGTTTTTCCCGGTCAAGGTTCGCAAGCCATTGCGATGCTCGATGGCTTCGCCGGCAATCCGGTGGTTGCGCAAACCATTCTGGAAGCGTCGGACGCGCTGCAGTTCGACTTGGGCAAGTTGATGGCGCACGGGCCCAAGGAAGAGCTCGACCTGACCACCAATACCCAACCGGTGATGCTGACGGCCGCCGTTGCCGTGTACCGAGCCTGGATTGCCGCCGGCGGCCCCGCACCGGCGCTGGTCGCAGGTCACAGCCTTGGTGAGTATTCGGCCCTGGTGGCCGCTGGCGTGATCGGATTCCGCGATGCCGTGCCGCTGGTGCGCTTTCGGGCCAAGGCGATGCAGGAAGCCGTGCCGGTGGGGCAGGGCACGATGGCCGTGGTGCTTGGCTTGTCGGACGACGAGGTGCGCGCCGCCTGCCTGGAGGCGGTCGCTGCCGATCCGACGATGGTGGTGGAACCGGTCAACTTCAACGCGCCGGCACAGGTCGTCATCGCAGGCCACACGGCTGCGGTCGAGCGCGCCTGCGAACTGGCGAAGGCGAAGGGCGCCAAGCGCGCCATGAAATTGCCGGTGTCGGCGCCGTTCCATTCGTCGCTGTTGAAACCGGCATCGGATCGTTTGCGCGACTACCTGGCCGACCTCACTTTCTGCGCACCGCACATTCGATTGATCAACAACGTCGATGTTGCCGTTGTCAACGATCCGGCCGGCATCAAGGATGCCCTGGTGCGTCAGGCCGCGAGCCCGGTGCGCTGGGTGGAAACCATGCAAAAAATCGCGGCCGAAGGGATCACCGACGTAATCGAATGCGGTCCCGGCAAAGTGTTGATGGGTCTGGCCAAACGGATCGATAGCACTCTGGTGGGCGATGCGATCGTTGACCAAGCCTCGCTAGAGCGTGTGCTGGCGCTGCAAAAATAAGCTTGAGATCAAAATAAGGAAGTTCATGAATTTAGTAAATCAAGTCGCCTTGGTCACGGGCGCCTCGCGCGGAATCGGCCGGGCCATTGCCCAAGAGCTGGCAAAGCAGGGCGCCATCGTGGTCGGCACGGCAACCACCGAAGCTGGCGCAATGGCGATCAGCGGGTATCTGGCCGAGATTGGCGCCGCTTGCGGCAAGGGCGTGGTGCTCAACGTCACCAATGCCGCGGCATGCCTGGCCGTGGTCGACGATGTGCAAAAAACCTATGGCAGCTTGTCGATCCTGGTCAACAATGCGGGCATCACCCAAGACCAGCTGGCCATGCGCATGAAGGACGAGGAATGGGATAACGTGATCTCGACCAACCTGTCGGCGGTGGGCCGCTTATCGCGCGCCGTATTGCGCGGCATGATGAAAGCGCGCCATGGGCGTATCATCAACATCACGTCAGTGGTTGCCTCGTCGGGCAACACGGGGCAGATCAATTATGCGGCCGCCAAAGCGGGGGTGGAAGGGATGGGCCGCGCGCTGGCGCGCGAAATAGGCAGCCGCAACATCACGGTCAACAGCATCGCCCCGGGCTTCATCGACACCGATATGACCAAGCTGCTCAGCGCCGAGCAGCACGCGCTGTTGCTGACCCAAATTCCGCTGGCTCGCCTCGGTACGCCGCAAGATATTGCCGCCGCCTGCGCGTTCCTGGCGTCGCCCCAGGCGGCGTACATCACGGGGACCACGCTGCATGTGAACGGCGGCATGTACATGAATTGATGGGCTGGCTGGGGAGCCGGCGCTGTCAGCCTGACCAAGGCAAAGCCGATTTCCCCGCAATCGCATCTGTTAGCAGCACTTTCGGTAGAATTGGCAGCACGTATCGAAAAAAAAATTTCACCGCGCAAACCTGATAAAATGCGCGCACTTTCCGTAACATACACACTGGAGCCATAACATGTCAGATATCGAACAACGCGTTAAGAAAAACGTCGCTGAGCAACTCGGTGTTGCAGAAGTAGATATCAAAATCGAATCGTCGTTCGTTGACGATCTCGGCGCTGATTCGCTCGACACCGTCGAGCTGGTGATGGCGCTGGAAGATGAATTCGAAATGGAAATTCCTGACGAACAAGCTGAAAAAATCACGACCGTACAGCAAGCGATTGACTACGCTACTGCGCACGTCAAGGCCTAAGCTAGTTGATCGACTCTAGGAGAATCGTTTGAGCCGTTCACGCAACCGTCGTGTCGTCATCACTGGGCTGGGCTGCGTTTCACCGATCGGCAATACGATTGGCGACGCGTGGAGCGCGGCTACCGCTGGCAAGTCCGGCATTGCCCCGATCACCAAGTTCGATGCGCAAGCTTTTTCGACCCATTTTGCGGGCGAAGTCAAGGGCTTCAATATCGAGGATTACATCCCCGGTAAGGATGCCCGCCACATGGATAGCTTTATCCATTTCGGGATGGCTGCCGGGATCCAGGCGATCCAAGACAGCGGGCTGGTCGTCACCGAAGCCAATGCCGAGCGCATCGGCGTCATTATTGGCTCTGGCATCGGCGGCTTGCCGCTGATCGAAGAGACCCGGGTCGACTACGACAAGCGCGGCCCGCGCCGCATTTCGCCGTTCTTTGTGCCGGCCTCGATCATCAACATGATCTCCGGCAATCTGTCGATCAAGTACGGCATGAAGGGCCCGAATCTGGCCATCGTGACCGCTTGCAGCACCGGCTTGCACAGCATCGGCGTGGCCGGGCGCATGATCGAGTACGGCGATGCCGACGTCATGATTGCCGGCGGCGCCGAAGCGACCATCTCGCCGCTCGGTTTGGGCGGCTTCGCCTCGGCCCGTGCCTTGTCCACCCGCAACGACGATCCTGCAACTTCCTCGCGCCCCTGGGACCGCGATCGCGACGGCTTCGTGCTGGGCGAAGGCGCCGGCGTCATGGTGTTGGAAGAGTACGAGCACGCAGTGGCGCGCGGCGCCAAGATTTACGCCGAGCTGCTCGGTTTTGGGATGAGCGCCGATGCTTATCACATGACGTCGCCATTGGAAGATGGCAGCGGCGCCAGCAAGTGCGTCATTTCCGCGCTCGACAATGCCGGTCTCAATTCCGACCAGATCGACTATGTCAATGCGCATGGCACCTCGACTCCGCTGGGCGACTTGGCCGAAGTGATGGGCATCAAGCGCACCTTTGGCGAGCACGCCAAGAAACTGGTGGTCAACTCGACCAAGTCGATGACCGGCCATTTGCTGGGCGGCGCCGGCGGCCTGGAAGCGGTCTTCACGGTGCTGGCCATCCATCACCAAGTGTCGCCGCCGACCATCAACTTGTTCAATCAGGATCCGGCCTGCGATCTCGATTTCTGCGCCAACACGGCGCGCGAAATGAAGATCAATTACGCGGTGAAGAACTCGTTTGGTTTTGGGGGTACTAACGGCACCCTCGTTTTCGGTAAAGTCTGAACCAACGGCGCCTGCTCTTGTCTTAAGAGTGGGTGCTGATCCAGCGCAGGCAGTCTAGCTTGCGCGTCATCTCCCCCATTACGAGTGGCACATGTCGATCGCGGTATCCGCCATCGTTCGGTCGTCGCGCGTCCTTACTGCGGCGCGTATTGGTGTTGTTGCGCTCACGATTCTGTCGGGCCTCCTGCTGGCGCTTGCGGGCCATATCCGATCGCCGTTGTGGATCGGAGCCGCCTG
>JANPCW010000824.1:0-3629 GCA_031431155.1 Janthinobacterium sp.
CCATGTGCTTGGCGCCCAGGTATAAATAGGGCAGGAACTGGACCCCCGTGCTGGTTTGCAGGAAGCCTTTGTCCGATTCGGACACACCATGGGCGAAGGCCCCGGCCATCAGCAGCCAGAGCGCGGCGCCGATGAGCCATGCGCGGCCGCTTGCCGCGCCCTTCTGATTACCTGTGAATTTCACTAAACTCTCCTGTGGTTAGCCGTGGCGCGGTCCTGCGCCAAGGGAAAATTGTTATTCATGATCCATATCCCAGACCAGGTGGGCATCCACCAGCAACAAATAATATGCACGCACGGCGGAGACTTTGGCCGCGAGTGCGTTCTGGGCCGCCGTGGTGGCTTGCCGCCTTGCCGTCAGCAGCGACTGCAAGTCCGCTTCGCCCAGCGCATAGGCGCGCTGGGTCAGCCTGGCGTTGTCTTGCATCGCCGCAGCGCCGGATTCGGCGATCTGCCCGCCCTCGTAAGCCCCTTGCGCGGTTGCGATCGTCACGGCGATCCCGGCCTCAAGCGCACGCTTTTTCAACTCGACTTCCTGGCGTGACATTTCGGCGGTGTGCACGGCTTTGTTGGCGCGTGCGCTGCGCTGTGAACCGGGGATCGGGATGCTGAGCATGACGCCCGTGATGCGCTCCCGGCCGCCGACTTCGGACGCCGTGTAGATACCCACGGTCGGATCGGGTATCCGTTCGGCACGCATGCGTTCGCGGACCGCTTGCGCATTCTGTAGCTGCGCCTGGGCGATTTTCAGTTCGTCACTTTGGGCGAGAATGCGTTCGCGCCAAAAAGCCGCTTCGGCGTTCAGGGGCAGGGCGGCGGGCAGGGTGGAGAACTGGCGCGTCATGCCCGGAAAACGCGCATGCAAGCGGGCCCATGCCACAGCCGACGCCGTTTTTGCGTCAATGCCGACGCGCTGTTGCTCTGCCAGTTCGGCACGGGCCAGACTCGCATCCAGTTTGGCCGCATCTCCGGCCTTCACACGTTTTTCCACAACGCTCAGGTTTTCCTGCGCCGCTTGAAGGTGAGCCGTGGTCAGCGCGAAGCCCTGTTCGGCACCGAGCCAGTCGAGCCACAAGCCCAGCAATTCGCGCGCCGTTTCATGCACAGCCTCGCCATAACGGGCTTCGCCTTCGTCCAGCATAGCCTGGCCGATTTGACGGTCGGCGCCGGCTTTGCCCGGCAAGCGCACCGTACGTTCCAGTCCGGCATTCCATTCCTGGTAGCGCGCGCCGGCATCGACGGTGCGGCGTTGGGCGGCCACCTTGGCCGTCCACTCATAGGGCGAGCCATCGAGCAGGGCCGCATCATGGCGCGCCACGTCGAGCCCGGCGCGCGCGGCCGTTACTTCCGGGTCTTGCTCAAGCAGCGGGCGCACGATTGCCGTGGGCAACAGGCCGGGCGCCGGCGGCAGCGCCGCGGCTTGGACGGCGCTGGCCGCAAGCGCGCAAAATAACAAATATTTCATGCAAACTCTCCTGCTTCGATCACCAGGGTGAGCCAGTAATGCAGGCCGGTGCCGGCAAGGTCCCGCTTCAGGCTGGCAAGCACGCTGTCGCGATCGGCCACGGTCAGCAGCGCTTGTACCTGCGTCATCACGGCAAGGCCCAGCACCTGCTCGGTGGCGGAGAGGCGCGCGTGGCTCAAACCGTGCGCGGCGGCCTGGGTGCTGGTAAAGACGGCAAGCTCGGGTGTCATCAAGAGCAGGTCGAGCACGCGTTCTTCGAGCGCGGGCGGACACAGCAAGGTGAGGCAAAGTTCAGACATGGGAAGTCTCCTTGGAAGATTCCTGCTTCGCAAACGCGAAGCGCATATAAAGAATAGGAAGCAGCATCAGCGTCAGCGCAGTGGCCGTGATCAGGCCTCCGATCACGACGATGGCGAGCGGGCGCTGGATTTCGGAGCCGGGGCCGGTCGAAAACAGCAGCGGGATCAAGCCGAATGCCGTGATCGAAGCGGTCATCAGCACCGGACGCAGGCGTCGGCGCGCACCCTGGATCACCACATCGGCCAGCGCCATGCCTTCCTGTCGCAGCTGGTTGAAGTAGCTCACCAGCACCACGCCATTGAGCACCGTAATCCCGAGCAGGGCGATGAACCCGACCGAGGCCGGCACCGACAGGTATTCGCCCGTGACCCACAGCGCGACGATGCCGCCCACCAGCGCAAACGGGATGATGGACAGGATCAAGAGCGCCTGGCGCACCGAGCGGAAGGTCGAGAACAGCAGAATGAAGATCAGCCCCAGTGCGACCGGAATGACGACGGACAGGCGGCTGGCCGCGCGCTGCTGGTTCTCGAATTGGCCGCCCCAGCTGATGCGGTAGCCGGTGGGCAGGCTCAGCTTCTTGGCCACGCCCGCTTTCGCCTCGTTCACGAAGCCGACCAGGTCGCGCCCGCTCACGTTGGCGATCACCACGCTGTAGCGGCTGCCCATTTCGCGGTCGATCTTGACCGGCCCGGCGGCCCGTTCCAAGCGCGCCACGCTAGTCAAAGGCACGGTCGCGCCATCCTTGCCGGTGAGACGAGTGGCCGCAAACTCGGTGGGCGAGAGGCGCACCGAGTCGGCTGCGCGCAGCACGATCGGGGTGCGCCGGTTGCCTTCGATGGCGCTGCCCGCCTGCTCGCCTTCGATCTGAACCCGCAACGCATCCTGCACCTCCTCGACCGACAGGCCGAGCCGACCCGCCTGCAGGCGGTCGACCACGACGCTCAGGTATTGCACGCCGTCGTTCTGGACCGTGTACACGTCCTGATTGCCGGGGATGGTCTTCAGTACCGCCTCGACTTCGGTCGCATACTGGTTCAGCTTGGCCAGATCTGGGCCGAAGATCTTGACCGCGATATCGCCGCGCACCCCGATAATCATTTCGCTCACACGCATTTCGATCGGTTGGGTGAAGCTGTACTTGATGCCCGGTAGCGGATCGAGCGCCTTGCGGATTTCGTCGACCAGCGCCTCCTTGCTGTTCATGCGCCATTCGCTGCGCGGTTTCAACAGCAGATAGGTATCGGTCTGATTCAAACCCATCGGGTCAAGGCCGATTTCGTCGGACCCGGCGCGCGCCACCACGCCGGTCACTTCCGGCAGCGCCTTCATCAGCACCTGATGGATTTTTAAGTCCAGCGCGGCAGTCTGTTCGAGGCTGACCGAGGGCAGTTTTTCGATCCCGACGATCAAGTCGCCCTCATCCATGGTCGGCATGAAGGTCTTGCCGACCTGGGTATACACGGCAGCCGCTGCCAGCAGCATCAGCAGCGCACCGATCCCGACCGCGCGCTGGCGGCGCATGGTCCAGTCGAGCACGGGGCCGTACAGGGCCAGCAATTTGCGCGGCAGCCACGGTTCCTGATGCGCCACGTCGCGCAGCAAATACGAGGCCAGCACGGGAATGACGGTCAGGGACAGCAGCAGCGAGCCGGCCAGCGCGAACACGATGGACAGCGCGACCGGCGCAAAGAATTTCCCTTCCAGATCCTGTAGGGTCAACAGCGGCAGGAACACGGTGATGATGATCAGGATGCCCGAGGTGACCGGCACCGCCACTTCGCGCACCGCCCGGTAGATTGTATGCAGGCGCGGCAGCTTGCCGGCGGTCGGATCGTGCGCCAGCCGCTGCATGATATTTTCC
>JANPCW010000825.1:0-3799 GCA_031431155.1 Janthinobacterium sp.
AGTGGTGCGCGAGCACTGGGCCCGCTTCGGCCGCAATTACTATTCGCGCCACGATTACGAAGCGATCGACACTGCCGTGGCGGATGCGCTGATGGCCAACCTGCGCGCCAAGCTCGATGGCCTGGGCGGACAAGCCATGGGCAGCTTCACGGTCGATTTTGCCGACGATTTTGTCTACACCGATCCGGTCGACCAATCTGTGTCGCGCCAACAGGGAGTGCGCATCGTGATGAGCGACGGCTCGCGCGTCGTATTTCGCCTGTCGGGCACCGGCACCGAGGGCGCGACCCTGCGCGTGTATCTGGAAAAATACGAAGCCGATCCGGCCAAGCACAACATCGCAACGCAGGAAGCGCTGGCCGGTCTGATCGCGATCGCCGACAGCGTGGCCGAGATCGCGGCGCGCACCGGCATGCAGCGGCCCACCGTCACGACCTGAAAACGCCGCCGTTTACGTTTACTTGGAGCTTAGAGCATCGGCAGGCGCAGCATATCCACCGTTTTGCGGATGATATAGCTACGATTTTTCGTGTACGGGGGGAAGAACAGCTTAATGAGCATCAATGGCGATGAGCGCAGCACGCCGCGTTCATGCGAAAACGCCTTGAAGCCGAACGCGCCATGGGCATTGCCGATGCCGGAGTTGTTCACGCCGCCAAAGGGCAGGTTGCCGTGGGCGAACTGGGCCACGCAATGGTTGACGCAGGCGCCGCCCGAACTGGTGCGCCCAAGCACCTGGTCGATGTTCTTCTGGTTGCGGCTCCAGACATACAGGGCCAGCGGCTTGGGACCGGCATTGATGCCGTTGATAACAAGGTCGAGATCGGTGTAGCCGAGAATCGGCAGCAGCGGGCCGAAGATTTCTTCTTCCAGGATGGCGGCCCCGGCCGGGATTTTATCGAGCAAGGTCGGCGCGATGTAACACTGGTCCTCGTCCACCTCGCCGCCGGCAAGCACGGCGGCGCCGCGGGCCAGCGCATCCGACAGCAATGCGGCCAGCCGCTGCGTATGGCGCCGGTTGACGATGCGGGTCAGATCCGGGCTCCGCTTTTGCTCGGCGGCGCTATTGCCATAGCGCGCTTGCAGCACTTTCTTGCATTCGTCGATGAATGCACTCTTGACCGTTTCGTGGACATACACATGGTCGGGCGCGACGCAGGTCTGGCCATTGTTGAGAAACTTACCCCACATGACAGTCTCGGCCGCGAGCGTCAAATTTGCCGTTTCATCGATGATGGTGGGCGACTTGCCACCCAGTTCCAGCGTAACGCTGGTCAAGTGTTTGGCTGCGGCGGCCATCACGAGCTTGCCCACGGCCGGCGAGCCTGTGAAAAAGATATGGTCGAAGGGCAGGGCCAGCAGCGCCTGCGAGGTCGGTACGCTGCCCTCGAACAATGCCACTTCATTGTCGGGAAAAACCTCGGCGATGATGCGCGCCATCAGGGCCGAGACGGCAGGCATCATTTCCGACGGCTTGATAATGACTGTATTGCCGGCGGCCAGCGCCGAGACCAACGGGCCGAAACACAAGCTAAGCGGGTAGTTCCAAGGCGCGACGATCAACACCCGGCCGCGCGGCTGATAGTGGACCCAGGCCGAGGTGCCGAGCATGGTCGTGGTCGGCCACATTTTTTGCGGCTTCATCCAGCCCTTCAGGTGCCCGAGCGCATGGCGCACTTCTTCCAGCACCGGCAGAAATTCCGACGCTTCGACCTCGGCCGGCGGTTTGCGAAAGTCTTGCGCGAACGCGTCGTAGAAGCCCTGGCGCTGCGCCATCATGGCGTCGCGCAACCGCTTGATGCGGGCGATCCGTTCGCTGGCGCTCGATGCGCGCCAGCGTAAGGCGGTTTCCTGCTGGGCCTCGAACACGGCCATGATTTTTTCGGGAGCCGCTTCGCGAAGTGACGGCGAGGAGGTCTGCGGCATGATGATTTTGTTTAGCGAGCTCATGCTCGTTACTCCCAAATTGGTCGACGTCAGTTAGCTTAACACGCGCAGAAATATGATTTTGACAGGATTCCTCTAACTTCGGACGGTCGAACTCGCGCAGTGTCGCCCGGGTGCGTCGTCGCTCGTTTCGGTGCAATTAGTGCAATAGGGTATGCTAAGCGCGTTCCATGAATCCATGGCGTTTAGCGGTTCCATTGACCTGATGACCAAAGACCTCGATCCCGAACAGAAATATAGCCGTACTGCCTATGCCGATGGACCGCGTTTGTTGGCCGACATCGGCGCCACCCATGCCCGCTTCGCACTGGAAACCGCGCCCGGCGTGTTCCGCCATGTGCGCGTATTGAAGTGCGAAGACTTCGCCGGCATCGTGCCCCTGTTGTACTGCTACCTAGCCGATCATCGCGCAATCCGCCTGAACCACGCCGCGCTTGCGGTCGCCAACCCAATCAGCGGCGATCATGTGCGCATGACCAATCGCGACTGGGCGTTTTCCACCGACGCGGTGCGCCGCGAGTTGGGCCTCCATACGCTGCTGATCGTGAACGACTTTACCGCGCTGGCGATGTCCCTGCCCGGCTTGAGCGGCAAGGACTTGATGCAGGTCGGCGGCGGAACGGCGATTGACAACGCCGTCATCGGCGTACTGGGACCGGGCACAGGGCTAGGTGTATCGGGCCTGATCCCGACCGCGGACGGCTTCGTCACGCTCGGCAGCGAAGGCGGCCACTGCAACTTTGCGCCCGCCGACGAGCGCGAGTACGCGATTCTTCAATATGCGTGGAAGCGCTGGTCCCACGTGTCGAACGAACGCTTGATTTCCGGACCCGGCCTGGAACTGATTTTCCGCGCTCTGGCCGAGCGCAACGGCGTCACTACGGTCGAGCGCAGCGCCCAGGACATCCTGTCGGGCGCCCTGAGCGAGCAGGAACCGCTGTGCCTTGAGGCGCTGGAATGTTTTTGCGCGATGCTGGGCAGCGTCAGCGCCAATCTGGCCGTGACGCTGGGAGCGGTCGGCGGGATTTTCATTGGCGGGGGGATCGTGCCGCGCATGGGCGAGTGGTTCGCCAGCTCGCCTTTCCGCGCTCGTTTCGAGGCCAAGGGCCGCTTCGCCGGCTACGCCGCGCAGATTCCCACTTACGTCATCATGACGCCCAACCCGGCATTCATCGGGGTGGCGACGATCCTGTCCGAACACCTGCGCGGGCGTAGCGGCGCCAACACCCTGATGGAGCGGCTCATGCATTTGCAGCATGAACTGTCGCCGGCCGAGCAGCGCGTCGCGACCCTGGTGCTGGAGCATCCGCGCAAGGTGTTGGGTGAGCCGATCGCCGAAATCGCGCGCCTGGCCGATGTCAGCCAGCCGACCGTGATCCGGTTCTGTCGCTCACTCGGTTTCCTCGGCCTGGCCGACTTCAAGCTCAAGTTTGCCAGCAGCCTGACCGGGACCATTCCGGTGCGTCACAGCCAGGTGCGGGTCAGCGACAGCACGCACGACCTCAGCGCCAAGGTGATCGACAATACGGTGGCGGCGATCTTGAAGTTTCGCGACCAGCTCGACGTGCAGTCGCTCGACAACGCCATCAGGTTGCTGCGCAAGGCGAACCGGGTCGAGTTCTACGCGATGGGCAATGCGCGCGTGGTCGCGCTGGACGGCCAGCACAAGTTCGTCCGCTTCCGGATTCCGACCTCGTCCTATGGCGATGCGCACCTGTTCAAGCTGGCTGCCGAACTATTGCGCCCCGGTGACGTTGTGATCGCGATCTCGAGCTCCGGCAGGCTGCCCGAGTTGCTGACGGCAGTCGACGCGGCGCGCGCGGCCGGTGCCGACGTGATCGCCATTTCGGGC
>JANPCW010000826.1:0-1578 GCA_031431155.1 Janthinobacterium sp.
CTCGAAGTGCTATTGAATGGGCGGGAATGGCCGGTGCAGCCGCCTAAGTGCGATAAAATCTAGCCTTGATCCCAACTTCGCCGTTAGGCTCTCGCCCTCGTTTTCACCCGATAAGGCGGTTTGCTCTAAAATAACGGGCTACACTGACCCACGGTACGCCCGTTCGTCGATTTAATCTGAGTGCTTATGTCAAAGAAATTAATACCGGTTACTAGCCGTTCGCCCGAGTCATTTGAGGAAGCGATGGCCGAACTGGCGCAGTTGGTGACGCAAATGGAAACCGGGCAGTTGCCACTGGAAGCATCGGTGGCGGCCTATCAGCGCGGCTCGGAACTGGTCAAATATTGCGCCGCGCAGCTCGATAAGGTCGAATCCCAGGTCAAGGTGCTTGAAGGCGACATGCTCAAGCCGTTTGAAGCCGATGTGCAGGGCGACGAGGCGGGGCAATGACGGCGGCCGGCAGTTTTGGCGACTGGATGACAACCGTTCAGGCCGCTGTTGAAGAAGAATTAAGCGCTTTCTTGCCGGCCGCCGAGATCGCACCGCAACGCCTGCACCAAGCGATGGGGTATGCCTTGCTGGGCGGGGGCAAGCGGGTGCGGCCATTGCTGGTGTTTGCGGCGGGCGCTTTGTTCGATGCGCCCCAAGAGGCCATGAGCCGCGCGGCGGCGGCAGTCGAAATGATCCACGCCTATTCGCTGGTGCATGACGACATGCCCTGCATGGACGATGACGCGCTGCGCCGCGGCAAGCCGACGGTGCACGTGGCTTATGACGACGCGACCGCCTTGCTGGTGGGCGATGCCTTGCAGGCGCAGGCCTTCTTGGTGCTGGCCGAGGGCGCAAGCGTGCCGCCGGCGCGCCAAGTGGCGATGCTGCGCGTGCTGGCGCATGCGGCCGGATCGAGCGGCATGTGCGGCGGCCAGGCGATCGATCTCGATAGCGTCGGCATCAGCCTGACGTTGGCGCAGCTAGAACAGATGCACCAGTTGAAAACGGGCGCCTTGTTGCGCGCGTCGGTGCTGCTGGGCGCGCTTGCCGGGCGTGACGTTTCGGACGCCGAGACGCTGGCGCTCGATGCCTACGCCAAGGCGATCGGCTTGGCGTTCCAGGTGGTCGACGATGTGCTCGATGCGACC
The DNA here is from genome assembly GCA_031431155.1 of Janthinobacterium sp. Taxonomy (GTDB): domain Bacteria; phylum Pseudomonadota; class Gammaproteobacteria; order Burkholderiales; family Burkholderiaceae_D; genus JANPCW01. The sequence continues at coordinate 1,140 of JANPCW010000826.1, forward strand.
GCCGATTCGGCCACGCTGGGCAAGACCGCGGGCAAGGATGCGGCCGCGAACAAGCCCACCTATGTATCGATCCTGGGGCTGGAACCGTCGCGGATTTTGGCAGAACAATTACGGCGGGACGCCCACGCGGCGCTCGCGCCGTTCGGAGAAAAAGCGCTACGGTTACGCGAACTGGCGGACCTGATCGTGCAGCGGAAGGCATAACATGAAATTACTCGAAAAAATCAATGAACCGGCCCAGGTGCGCAAGCTGGCGCGCTCCCAACTGACGCCGCTGGCGCACGAACTGCGCAACTTTCTGCTCGACTCGGTCTCCAAGACTGGCGGCCATTTGTCGTCCAACCTTGGCACGGTGGAACTGACGATCGCGCTCCATTACGTGTTCGACACGCCGTACGACCGCATCGTCTCGGACGTGGGCCACCAGACTTCTTCGCAC
>JANPCW010000827.1:0-2087 GCA_031431155.1 Janthinobacterium sp.
CGCGATTGTCGGTGTGGCCGATCACTTCGATCTTGCGGTCCTTGAGCTTTTGCATGGCGCCGCCCATCTCGTCGAGAATCGAGCGTCCGGACGCGGTCAGCGTGGCCTTGCCGCTTTCGAATTCGACGATCCGGTTGGCCAGCGTGCGGTCCAGGATATTTTGCTCGGCGGCTGCCACCCGCAGCCCGTTGTTGACGGTGTAGGTCGGGTTCAAACTGGTCGCGATCTCGCTGGCGATCTTTTGGCGCTGCGCTTCGTTGGCCACTTCCCCGCGCACGCTCACGACACTGCCGTCGATCTTGAGCTGGCCGCGGCTGATCTGCTTCAAGTTCGGGCTGATCAGCTTTTGCACATACGCGTTCCAGTTGGCCGGCAGCGCAACCGGGCCGACCGCGATCTGGTCGAGCACCTGGTCGGCGCCGTACAGTTCGCGCAGGCGGGCCAGCACGCTGGCCTTGCTCGCTTCATCGGGCACGGTGCCGCTGACCAGCACCTGGCCAGGTTTGGGCGTGGCGGCCGCCGGCACCGCGGTTTGGGCCTGGCCCGCCAACGCGGCCGCGCACAGGATAGAGCAGATACAGCAATGGATAATCCGGGTGCGACGCATGATCAGGTTCCGATAAACGCTGCACGAAGCGAGTCGTGAGCTGATTTGAGTGAGAGGTTCGGTTGCGCCAGGTAGGCGGACACTTTCTTGATCGCATAGTCGGTATCGACCTGATCTTCCACCCATGCCAATTCGTCGAACGCGATATGGTGTTCGCGCCCGGCCTGACGATCCATCAGCGCCTGCAGCGTATGGGGCGAGGCGCCGCTAAAACCGAGCACCAGCGATGGTTTGTCGTCGATGCGGGTGACAAACAGCGATAGCTCGAAATCGGCGCGCGCCAGGAACGGGGTGATCAGGTGCATCCAGAAGGCGCCCACCAGGTTGCGGTACATCGGGTCGCTCGGCAGCGGCAGCACCAGGCTCTTTTCGAGCCGGGACGAGCCGCTTGCCATCACCGGTTGCAGCAGCAAACCCAGTGCCAGCAGCACTTGGCGCACCGAGCCTTTGAAGCCGGCCTGCGCCAGCAACGCATCGAGCGCGCCCACCGTCTGAAACTCAAGGAAGTCGGCGAACGCGGCCTCGTAGGCGGCCGACTGGAGCTCAAGCTCGATCACGCTGGCCGCTGCCGCCTGCAGCGGCGCGCTCGGGTCGGCCGCGCTCAGGACGCCGGCCGTGAGCGCCTCGAGCCGGTTCCACAGGCGCGACAGCACCAGCGGGCTGTTTGGCACGAAGCCGGCCGGGTCGTCCACTTCCATCGTGCTCATCATCAGAAACGGGAAGCGCCGGTTCGACTGGTCGCTGCTGGCCGTGATGTGTCCGGCGATCGCGCGCCGCCGGCGCGGCCCGATCAAGGCGAAGTGCAAGGGGGCGACCGCATCGTAGGTAATTTTCCAGCGCGGATCGGCGCTCAGCAGATCCATGGCCTGGGCCAGCCAGTCGTCCAGGATCTTGATCAGGGCCTGGTTGTCGCTGGCCTTGACGAAGTCGCCGCGGGTCGGGATTTTCCCGAAATAGCCGATGCTGGTGGGGGTGGCGCGGCTCATGGCGTAACTCCTGGCGTGACTCCTGCGGTTGCCGGCGGTACGCCGCCGACGATGGTGTCGGGCAGCTTCATGCGGCGCCATCCCTGGTTTGCTTGGGCGGCGCCCGGCGCCGGCGCGCTGGTGACGATCTTCAGGTTGGCGTTCACGCTGACGCTGCCATCGGTCCAACTAAGCTCGAACACGCCGCCATCCTTGCGTTTGCGTTTGGCCGCATCGATCATTTTCTTTAACCCGAAGTGGCCAGGCTCGTTGAGCAGCAGCACGGTGCGCCCGTCGGGCGTGATGGCGCTGATGCGCGAGCCCGGAACGCCTTGCGGGTTGGGCCAGGCCATGTGGACCCACGGTTGCGGCTGGCCGCGCCAGCGCAGTTGCTGGCCGTCGATCTCGATCGTGTATTCGGTCGCGCCCACGGCCGGCAGGGCTTGCAGGTCGAACACCGTTTGCGCTTCGCTGGCGCCGGCCGCAGCGGCCACGCCGCCGGCGCTGAGCGGCGC
>JANPCW010000828.1:0-5596 GCA_031431155.1 Janthinobacterium sp.
CCGCGCGACACATGGATTAGTGTTGTGATAGCGTTGTTTTCTCGAATTTGCAGTTTCCAGAATGCGTTATACTCACGGCGTAGTTATGATTGTCTTCATTTTTGTCGTTGTACTGTGATCGCAAATTAATTTATGGCAAAAATCGACACTCAGCGGCACCGGATAATAAGGAAGGCTGTTCTACAACAGCCCCAAGCGATGCTGGACGTGACCATTGACCTTTGGGAACGGCTGGCGTCCGAACTGATCGCAATCATTGGCGAAGGCGGGTTTCAGTCGCTCTTTGAAAGGAGCATTCACCTTACCAGCGTTACTTTCCCCCGGATTGCGCTCGACCAGCCGTCGCAGCAGGACGAGGGCCGATTCGCTGGCTTAAGAATTAGTCTTGAAGGCAGAGATTTCCCGGAAGCGAGTGAAGCAAGTATTGCATTAATGATCACTTTCGTCGATATACTCGCCTTGTTAATTGGCGAGCACTTAACGACCAGTATTCTGGGTTCTGCTTGGGGTGAGGACGCTGTGGAGTTGGCTGAAAAGGAGCTACGGGAATGAGTAACAAAGTCACCATACGTCGTCTTGCGACGGGCGTTCCTGGTTTGGATGCCCTGCTTGGCGGAGGTCTACCGGAGTTTTCGTTTAACCTGCTCGCGGGCCCTCCAGGGAGTGGCAAAACGACCCTGGCGCACCAGATCATGTTTTCGCTGGCAGCCCCGAATTGCCGTGCGCTGTTCTTCACGGTGCTGGGCGAGCCGCCCTTGAAGATGCTGCGGTATCAACAGCAATTTCCTTTTTTTGACATCGACAAGGTCAACGATTCGATCAAGTTCGTCAATCTCGCGGCTGACCTTTTGGACGGAGATTTTGAGCGCGTCTTGGCGCGCATCGCCGAAGAAGTACGCAATTTTTCGCCCAGCCTGGTATTCGTCGATTCGTTTCGCTCGGTCGTGCAGTCGGCAAAATCGATGGCTTCCGGACAATCGGGCTTGCAGCATTTTGTGCAGCAACTCGGGGCGCAAATGACAAGCTGGCAAGCCACGACCTTCTTGATCGGCGAATACTTCGCGCCCGAGTCAGACTCGAGTCCCGTGTTTACGGTGGCCGACGGCATCATTTGGCTGTCGCAACTCATGCACCGCGATGCAATGGTGCGCAAGATACAAATGGTCAAGATGCGCGGCCAAGCTCAGAGCCCGGGCCTGCACACGTTTCGCATCGGCGACGACGGCGTGCGTATCTTCCCCCGTGCACTGCTCAAATCCGGTACAACGGGCAATGTTGAGATCTCCGGCGATAAGCGGCTGTCGATGGGAGTGCCGGCCCTGGACAAGATGATGGGTGGCGGCGTGCCGGCCGCCTATTCCTTGTTACTGGTCGGCCCATCGGGATCGGGAAAAACCGTGCTGGCGACGCAGTTCTTGGCCGAAGGCGTGCGCATCGGCGAGCCGGGCGTGATTGCGGCGTTTGAGAAAAGCCCCAACCAGCTCCTGAGCCACCGGCTCAATACGCTGGTCGAGAACGGCAGTGTTGGGCTCATCGATACGCGCGCCCTCGATCTGTCGATCGATGAAACCTTGCATAATCTGGTAGAAATGATCGACCGCATGAAGGCGAAACGCGTCGTGATCGACTCCCTGTCGGGATTCGAGTTGGCGCTGGCGTCGGTGTTTCGCGAAGATTTCCGCGAAGCGCTGTATCGCTTGGTCGCCGTGCTCACCGGCATGGGTGTGACCGTGCTGATGACGGCAGAGCTGGAAGACCGCTACGCCGATTTGCGGTTTAGTTCGTATGGGAATGCGTTTCTCGCCGACGCGATCATCATGCTGCGCTATGTCGAACTAACGGGACAATTCAAACGCGTTATCTCAGTGGTGAAAGTTCGATCGAGTGCGCATAGCAAAGATATCCGGTTCTTCGACATTGCGAACGATGACATCACCATCGGCGAACCGTTGACCGACTACCAGGGGATTCTGTCGGGCCAAGCCTCGCGTTCGGTTGATCAAGCAAACCAGAACAAAGTGCAATAACGGACTCGCCGAGACTGGTAGTGGCATGTGCAACAAATTGAACCTTATTTTATGTGCGTTCCCATCATCTCACCCAAACGAATGCCGCGCGCCGGCGCCCAGGCGGGATTGAATGCGATCGTCGCTGGCGGGAACAGCATCACCACCGTCGAGCCGAGCAGGAAGCGGCCCATTTCCTCGCCTTTTTTCAGTTCGATTTGCCGGTCGTCATAGCGCCACTCGCAGATCTTGGGCGCGCGCGGCGGGTTGACCACCCCATGCCACACTGTAGCCACGCTGCCAACGATGGTGGCGCCCACCAACGCCATCACGAACGGGCCGTGCTCAGAATCAAACACGCAGACCACCCGTTCATTGCGCGCGCATAAGCCGGGAATGCCGCGCGCGGTGACTTGATTGACGGAAAACAGATCGCCGGGCACATAGATCATGCGCGTCAGGCGCCCGTCGCAGGGCATGTGAATGCGGTGATAGTCTTTCGGACTCAGGTACAGATTGGCGAAACTGCCGTTCTCAAAGTGCGCTGCCAGCGCCTGGTCGCCGCCCACCAGCGCGGCCGTGGTGAAACTGTGACCCTTGGCTTGGTAAATCTGGTCGCGCTCGATCGGGCCGAACTGGCTAATCTCGCCATCGACCGGGCAGATGAAGCCGGCTGCGGCGAGCGGACGCGCATCGCTGCGCAGGGGCCGCGTGAAAAACTCATTAAAGCTGGCATAACTGGAAATGGCAGGGTTGAGCGCTTCGTCCATGTTCACGTTGTAGCGTTTGACGAACCAGCGGATCAGGCGCGTCGTCATGGCGCCGCCCTTGGCCCCGGCAATTTTGCCTGCCAGAACGGTCATGGCTTGTTTGGGAAAGAAATACTGCAACAATACGGCTGAGCGATCTGACACGATGGAGCCCTGTAACGAAGACGAAGGCGAATTATAGCTGTGTCAGGTGCAAGGCTGAACAATATTGGCAACACTCATTCGCTTGACACGCGCAGCAAGGTCTTCGTTGCGCTGATGGTAATCTTGCTCCCACTACCGGAGGCTCATATGCCCTATGAACTGTACTACTGGCCCACGATCTTGGGACGCGGCGAATTCGTACGGCTGGCGCTGGAAGCAGGGAGCGCCGAGTACCTCGATGTTGCGCGCTTGCCCGAGCACGAGGGCCTGGGGATGCCGGCACTACTTGCGATGCTCGAGGATCCAGCCCTCAAATTTCTACCCTTTGCGCCGCCCTTTCTCAAGGCGGGCCAACAGGTGATCGGCCAAACGGCAAACATCCTCTGGTTCCTCGGTGCGCGCCTCGGCTTGGCGCCGCGTGCCGAAGCAGGGCGCTTGTGGGTGCACCAGTTACAGCTGACCATCTCCGACCTGGTCACGGAGGTGCACGACACCCATCACCCGATCGCGACCACACTCTATTATGAAGAGCAGAAATCGGCCGCCCGGCGCCGCGCACTGGACTTTACGACGCATCGCCTGCCCAAGTTTCTTGGCTATTTTGAGGAAATACTGAAACGAAATTCCCGGCGCGGCGCGCACCTGGTCGGCGCCAGATTGTCGTATCTGGACCTGTCGCTGTTCCAGGTAATTGCCGGCTTGCGTTACGCCTTTCCCAGCACGATGCGGCGCGTGGAGCCCGCGTACCCCGGCCTGATCGCTTTGCACGACCGCGTGGCGTCGCTTGCGCGGGTGGCCGCGTATCTGGCCTCGCCGCGCCGCCTGCCGTTTAGCGAGGATGGCATTTTTCGACACTACCCCGAGCTTGATTGCACTTGATGAATCGCATCGCCAAGCGACGTTGCAAATGACGTTGCAAATTCACCTTATGTGCTCTATCGCACTGAGTCCGGCCTTGATTGCGCGCACTATTGGATCTGACTCTTCAACAGGGCAAAATTCCTGTTGAAGCCACACTGTTCCGCACCTCGTTGATCGTGTCGCGTCGATGGCAATGGAGACTCTCATGCTGCAAGCAAAATCGCTATTTTCTGCAAACCTGCGGCAATTTTTGCTGGGTTTGTCGAGGCCTGATTCGGCACCATTCGAGATTTATGGTGCGCGCGACCGGGGGTGCCGACCAGGCGACGACTACCGGTATCAGGGATTCCGCTATGTACAAGACCCGGCGCGGGACGTACTCGTGCGCGAGGATGTTCATTCAAACATTGGCCAATGCCAAACGTAACAGTTGGTAACCTGGACCGATACCGCTCGTACCGGCTTCATCTTGCCGATACACTGACTACTTTTCATCATCACTTCAAGGATTTATCGCATGAATGCTACTAAAATTATCGGCGCGTTACTGATCGTAGGCGGCATACTCGGCTTGACCATTGGCGGTTTCAGCTACACCAAGCAAACCCAACAAGCCAAGCTCGGACCCATCGAGTTATCGATGTCCGAGAAAGAAACCGTCAATATTCCATTGTGGGCCAGCATTATTGCGATCGTTGCCGGCGGCGGCTTGCTGCTTGTCGGCGGCAAAAAAAGCTAGGGCCAGCGGACAATGCCATTCATTACAGCACATAATTCAGGATCGCAAAGTAATGGGTGGCGCTGCCGGCGATCACGAACAGGTGCCAGATACCGTGCCCATGAGTGAGGCGAGTGTCGAGCACGAAGAAGACGATCCCGATCGTATAGAAAAGACCGCCGGCCGCGACCCAGGCGAACCCGGCCGGCCCTAGCGCCCGCAGCAATGGAACCAGCGCCACCAGCGCCACCCAGCCCATCACGAGGTAGATCACCACCGACAGGATGCGCGCGCCACGGTTGGGCCGTAGCTCTTGCAGGGTTCCAAGCACTGCGAGCCCCCACACCACCCCAAGTAAGGACCAGCCCCAAGCGCCGCGCAGCGTCACCAGGCAGAACGGAGTGTAACTGCCGGCGATGAGCAGATAGATGCTGTGGTGGTCAAGCTTGCGCAAGACCATCTTGGCGGGCCCGCGCAGGCTGTGGTAGAGCGTGGAGAAGCTGTAGAGCAACACCAGCGTGGCGCCGTAGATACTGACACTGACCACCTTCCACGGATCGCCGCCCAACGCTGCCAGCACAATCAGCACGACGCTGCCGGCCAGCGCCAGCACAGCCCCAACCAGATGCGTCACAGCGTTGAACTTCTCCCCGTAGTACATTCGCGTGTTCGCTTGGTCCGCAAGGTTGACTAGGCGATGTCCGGGGTCACGTCGATTTTGCGCGGGCGACGGTTACGCGCGGCAGGTTTGCGCGCCGGCTTGATCGCGTCTTCCGCTGGCGCGATCTGAGGCGGCGGTTCGCTCGCCACCGGTGTTTCTGGCACCACATTCGCCACTTGCACCACAGGCGGTGCGGTTTTCTTTACTGCCGGCTTGCGGCTTGTGCGCCCCTTGCGGTGCGTTTCGGTCGGCCCGACGGGCTCTCCAGCGGTGATTTGCGCAGGCGGCGGCTCGTTGGCCTCCGGTGCTTGCGGAATCAGGTTGGTCGACGGCATCAAGGTCGCCTCCGCCGCCAGCCTTTCCGCAGGCTTGCGGCCTCCACGCCCTTTGCGACGGGGTTCCTGCTTGCCACCGGTCTCCTCGGTGGCACCCGATC
>JANPCW010000829.1:0-5336 GCA_031431155.1 Janthinobacterium sp.
GTCGCCGGCGGCCTGCCTGGAGCGGGTGCGCAAATTGCACGAGTCCGGTTACATCATGGGCTACACGGCCCAGCTCAATCCTCAACTGCTTGACGTATCGCTGCTAGTGTTTATCGAAGTGGTGCTTGACCGAACCACGCCGGAAGTATTCGACGCCTTCAAGCATAGCGTACAAGTGATTCCCGAGGTGCTCGAATGCCATATGGTGGCCGGCGGTTTCGATTACCTGGTCAAGGCGCGCGTCAAGGACATGGCGGCCTACCGCGAATTCCTGGGCAAGACCTTGCTGCAAAAGGGCGTGCGCGAAACCCATACCTACGCCGTCATGGAAGAGGTCAAGAACACGACCAAGCTGCCGATCAGGTAAACATTGCGCTCGTTGCGCTTGGCAGAAATGCTAATCGTGCGGCGAGGCCGCGCCGATCGAGGCGCGCAAGGTCGCCGTGTTCATGTTCTCAAGGTGCTTGCGCAGCCATTTGTGGGCGGGGCTGCGGGCATCTCGCTCGTGCCAGAGCATGTCCAGGTGCACCGCCGGCAGGCTGAACGGCAAGTCTTTGGAGACCAGCGCATCGGTCATCCCGGTCGAGGCGATCAGGTGGCGCGGCAAGACGGTGATCAAGTCCGAGTTTGCCACCACGCGCCCGGCCGTAAAAAATTGATTCACGGTCAGCAAGATGCGCCGTTCGCGCCCGACTTGCGCCAGCGCTTCGTCCACCAAGCCATGGGCGCGTCCGGAAAAGCTCACCAGCAAGTGGTTAGCCGCACAATAATTATCAAGTGTCAGTTCCACGTTCGCCAGTGGGTGGTCGTTGCGCATCACGCACACGTATTGGCCGGAATAGAGGCGCTCGTGGCGCACCGGCGAGCTGGTATCGCTCGACAATTGGGCCGCCACGCCGGGAAAGAAGCCAACCGCCAGGTCGATATCGCCGCGCACCAACATCGGACGCGGTTCGCGTGTGGTCAGCGGCATCATGCGCACGTTCACGCCGGGCGCCTCGTTTTCGATCGAGCGCATTAGCGCCGGCAACCAGAACGCGGCGGTGGCGTCTGCCATCGCCATCCGAAACGTCGCATGCGCCTTGGAGACGTCGAATGTTTCGGGTGCGACCGCCTCTTCCAGTCCCGCCAGCGCCAGCCGAACCGCCGGCCACAGGGCTTCGGCGCGCGAGGTCGGCTTGACGCCGTAGGCAGTGCGGATTAGCAGCTCGTCGCCGAGGCTTTCGCGCAAGCGCTTGATCGCATTCGAGACGGCCGGCTGGGTCATGTGCAGATGACCTGCGGCGCGGGTCAGGTTTTGTTCCGTCATCACGGCGTCGAAGACGCGCAACAGGTTCAGATCAAGCGTAAGAAAGCTCATGGCGGCTAGGAAAGGAAGAGTTAGAGAAGACAGCGCGGCTATCCGTGGCGCCCTGCATTGAATGGGCGATCATACCTCATTTCATTCACCATTCATATGATGGGTATCAGAAAATGCAATTAGATTTATATGTTGCGCTGCATTATAGTTCCATTCAACCAAATCTAATTACTGGAACTAAATTGTCTGCCATCTTCTCCACCGTTCAATCGACCCTCGCACCGGCACTTAGCGTGTCACTTCCTACTCTGGCGCGCAGCGTGTTTGGCATCGGTGTCGTTGCGACCCTGCTGGTGATGTTCAAACCCTTGCTGCAGGGCTTGTTGGGTGCCGCCATCTTGGTGGTTCGGCCCAAACTGAGCAAGGAAGAACGTCTGTCGCGTGCTCATATGCGCGATACGATGATGTTGCAACGCATTCTGAACGCAAGCGACGGCGCGCCCAGCCACGCTGCCGAGCTGCGTGCAATGGCTTCGCGCGCTTAAGAGCGCTTAAGAAAAAAGCGGTGCGTGGCATGCGCCAGGCACCGCTCTCTGACTGGTCAAGCAGAAAGTCAGGATTTCGCCTCACCCAGTAATTGCGGTTTCAACGACCGGTCAACCGGTTTCTCGCCTAGCCATATTTTCAATACAGCATTATAAAACGCCAGATCGGGCAGCAGTTCGCCGATCTTTTTGCCGTTCAGCTCGCATTGCGTACCGCTGCCTGGAACCCAGTCCAGATGCAGTACATCGCCTTTTTTCAGGCCTGGCAGCGAAGCGAACATTTCACCGAACTTCATGATCTGGTTGATGATCTTGGTCTTTTCAGTGGTGTCCAGGTTGTTATTGAGACCAGTCATGAAAGCCTGACCAAAATCGTCCGAACTGACGTCACGCAGCATGACGAGTGTGACGCGGCGCGGGCCGGGCATGGCAAGAATGTCGGAGACCGAGCTTTTTTTCTCAGGCAAGTACAAAGCGGCTGTATACACCTTGAAAATTGCCTTGATGCGCGTGCCGGCGCCGTTCAGCTTTAACTCCTTGTTGGCGAGCTTGGCCGTGTCGCTTATCTTGACGCCACTCAGCTCGATGGCCAGCACGGGCTGGCTGAATGCGCTTACCAGGAATATGCTGGCGAGCAGGTGTTTGAGTATGTTGTTGCGGGGTGTAATCATGGTGTCTCCAGATAATTATCGTTTTAGTTGGCGCGCAACGATATTACTTGCGGTCAATTCGTATGGCAAGCAAATCAGGTATTTGCTCCAAATTATTGCCGGAAAATCCATCCGTTATCGCTTCTTGACGTAAATTTCCCCCCTTGATAGGTACGACCACGTCGCAGCGGCATTGTGTTGCTCTAGGTTAACATGTACGCGATTTATCGCAGGCTGGTTTTTAAAGCACGGTATAATATTGATTACAGGAAACATTTTATTGGCAAAATGTTCTTTTTCTGGTCCGCGCTGCGGGCGCGATAGCCTTGTACGAATACGTTTTATGAAAAGAGTTCCGATGCATCCGACAACGAACATTGCGCAAGTTGGCAATATGGTACGATCTGGTTCCGCAAGTATCGCAGCGCTGGAATTTCTCGCCTTTACCCTGGGCGACGAAGAATACGGCATCGACATCCAGAAGGTTCAAGAAATTCGCGGCTACGAAAGCGTGACCCGGATTGCCAATGCACCCGACTTCATCAAGGGTGTCGTTAATCTGCGTGGCATCATCGTGCCGATCTTCGATATGCGTATCAAGTTCAATCTTGGCACCCCGACCTACGATGAACTGACGGTCGTTATCGTTCTCAACATCGGCGGGCGTGTGATGGGCATGGTGGTTGACCGCGTCTCCGATGTGATCACCCTCACCGACCAGCAGATCAAACCAGCCCCCGAAATGGGCACGTTCAACACCGACTACCTGATTGGCCTCGGTACGTTGGATGATCGCATGCTGATCCTGGTCGATATCAATAAACTGATGTCCGGCTCCGAGCTGGGCCTGATTGATGCAGTCGCCGCTTAGTCCGTAGTCAACTCAGAAATTTCAGGGATGATCTTCAGGAAATTTCCATAGGTACGGGGGCTTACCAGCCTCCGTGCATCTCACAAAGGTTACCCCATGTTTTCATCACTACGCACTCGGCTCATCGCGATCTGTGTTTCGATCGTGGTCCTTGCCATGCTGACCGTCGCGACGGTCAATTACATCACCACCAGGCAGCATACGTTGCAAGCATTGAACGGACAGATGCAGCAGCTGTCGCACAGCCATGCCAGCGGCATCGCCGAGTGGGTGCGTTCAAAGCGTACGGTGGTGGAGTCGATCAAACTGAACATCGGCGCGCCAGATCCGCTGCCGTTCCTAACGTCGGCCGAAAAGGCAGGCGCGTTTGACAATGCCTATATTGGCTTTGCCGATAAGCATGCGGTTTTCTCGCGGCCCGAAGGTGTTCCCGCCGACTACGATCCGACGATCCGGCCGTGGTACACCAAGGCTGTGCAGGCTGGCGGACCAGTTCTGACGACGCCCTATGTTGACGTCGGAACCGGCAAGATGGTGGTCACCTTCGCAGAACCTGCCGGTCCGCAAGGCAGTATCCTGGGAGTAGTTGCCGCCGACATTCTTCTGGAGAACGTCGTCAAGACGGTGGTCGCGATCAAACCAACCACGAACAGCTTCGCCTTCCTGCTGGACGGAACAGGCTTGATCATTGCCCATCCGAACAAACAACTGACGATGAAACCGGTGTCGGACCTCAGTTCGGATTTGACGATTGAGAAGCTGGCCGGGATCGACCGTTCCGGGACGAGCGATGCGGTGCATCTCAATGGCCGCGATGGCATGCTCTACGTCACCCGTGTTGAAGGCACGGACTGGATGCTCGCCGTCGTTCTTGATCGGCCCGAAGCCATGCAAGCGCTGAGCGCAATGCTGAGCACGACCGTGATTACCGCATCGCTGGTCATTGCCCTGGCAGCGTTGCTGTTGACCGTGCTGATTGCCAAGGCGCTCAAACGCATGCAACTGGCGCGCGATGCGATGGAAGACATCGCTTCCGGCGACGGCGACTTGACCCGGCGTCTTGATGACAGCGGGTCCGATGAATTGGCGCAGATCGGCTGCGCCTTCAATCGCTTCGTCGACAAAATTGCCTCGGTGCTGGTGGAAATTCGGATCGCCAGCGACTCGGTCAAGGTGGGGGCACAGGAAATTGCCATGGGCAACCTGGATCTGTCTTCCCGCACCGAACAGCAAGCCAGTTCGCTGGAAGAAACCGCCTCGTCGATGGAGGAACTGACCTCAACCGTCAAGCAAAACGCGGACAATGCGCGTCAAGCGAACGTGTTGGCAGGCACCGCGTCGGACGTGGCGCAAAAGGGCGGCTCGGTTGTGTCGCAAGTGATTGAAACGATGGGCTCGATCAATGACTCGGCCAAGAAAATAGCCGATATCATCAGCGTGATCGACGGCATCGCCTTCCAGACCAATATTCTGGCCCTGAACGCGGCAGTAGAAGCGGCGCGCGCGGGCGAGCAGGGGCGTGGCTTTGCCGTGGTCGCCACCGAGGTGCGTAGCCTGGCGCAGCGCAGCGCGGCGGCCGCCAAGGAGATCAAGACCTTGATCGGCGATTCGGTGCAACAAGTCGAGGCCGGCAGCAAGTTGGTCGGTCAGGCGGGCTCCACCATGGATGAGGTTGTCGCAAGCGTAAAACGGGTCACCGACATCATGGGCGAGATCACGGCCGCGAGTCGCGAACAGAGCATGGGGATTGAACAGGTGAACCAAGCCATCGCCGAGATGGATCAGGTAACGCAGCAGAATGCCGCCCTGGTGGAAGAATCGGCCGCCGCCGCGGAATCGATGAAGCAGCAAGCCGGCAACCTGAGCGAATCCGTCGGGCAGTTCACGCTCGCCGACGGGGGTGAAGCCTGGGCCGGTGACGACCGTCGTGGCCCCGACCGTGCGACCAATGTCGCGCGCATTGCGGCAAC
>JANPCW010000830.1:0-3082 GCA_031431155.1 Janthinobacterium sp.
CATGATATTGACCGAGTAGCGGATCATTTCCCAGGCGGGGATCTTGGCTTCGCCATAGGCCGGATGCGGCGCGCGCGCGTACGGCAACCCGTAGACGTGGTCCATCTCCGGCGTGGTCAGCGGTATCGGCGGCGGATTCAACCACACGTCGCGGTCGCCGTGCGCCTGCACCAGCGCGCGCGCGTTGCCGGGATTCGATTCCAGGTGGAACACGCGCGAGGCGTGGGCGTACATCACCCGGTCATCCTTGACCACGTCGTAGGCGGGCAGCCGCACCACGGTCTTGTCGCGCTGCTCGGCCAGCGCGGCTTGGCGCTCGGCGCGCGTGAGGATCAGCATCGGCTTGGCCACCGGCGCCTTGGCCGCGTTGTCGGTGGAACAGGTTTCTTTATTCTCGGGCGCCATCGCGTACGGATCCGGATGCGGCTCGATCCGGCCCGGCGTGTCGACCCGGCTCGAATTGGCCTCGGTCCAGTCGGCGCCCGGCTTCCAGCCCGACGCTACCATGAACGAAGTGCCGCGTAGATCGCGGATATTCTTGATGTCCTCGCCCCCGGCCAGACGGTGCGTCAGGTCGACCAGGGCCCGTTCGGCGTTGCCGAACAATAAAATGTCGGCCTTCGAGTCGGGCAGCACGGAACGGCGCACCTTGTCGGACCAGTAATCGTAGTGGGCGATGCGGCGCAGCGAGGCTTCGATGCTGCCGACCACGATCACGCTGTCCGGGTAGGCTTCGCGCGCGCGCTGGGCGTACACCACCAGGGTGCGGTCGGGGCGCTTGTTCGGCTCGGCGTTGGCGGTATAGGCGTCGTCCGAGCGGATCTTGCGGTCCGCCGTGTAGCGGTTCACCATCGAATCCATGTTGCCGGCGGTCACGCCGAAGTACAGCTTTGGTTTACCCAGCACGCGGAACGCGTCGGCCGAGAGCCAGTCCGGCTGGCTGATGATGCCCACCCGATAGCCCTGGGCTTCGATCAGGCGCCCGATCAGTGCCATGCCGAAACTCGGGTGATCGATGTAGGCGTCGCCGGTGACCAGGATGACGTCGCATTCATCCCAACCCAGGACGTCCATTTCGGCGCGTGACATGGGAAGAAAAGGCGCAGCAGGGGCGCGGCTGGACCGTTTTGGGACGGTCGCGAATAAATTGGAAGGGGAGCTCATAGCGCACGCATTGTACCGGAAATGTCCAGTCAAAGCGCGCCCCGAATACGTTTCTCTGGCAAGATTTACCGAAAAAGATGTTACTTTTCAATTACTTGCAGCTTGAGCCGTCGAACTGCCTAGATCCCCATGCTGGACAGGATGTTGCCCAGTTCGCGCAGCGCCGGTTCCAGTTTCGGGTGCCGGGCGGCAAACTTGGCGCTGATTTCCTGGGTGCGTTCGGCCAGGCCATAGGTGATCGATTGATCTTCGGCTGGATTGGCGCGTTTTTCAAGCAGCAGCTTGATGTCGCCGTCAAGCTGGCGCAGCAGGTCCTGCAACTCTTCGTCGACCTGGCCCGTGGCCGCCAGATTCTCGTGCAAGTGCTTCAGGGATGCTTTCAGGTGATTGGTGCTCATGATGTCGCCTCTTGCTTTATAGGAAATTGCGTGCCGAGGTACAAATCTTCAACCTTCTTTCTTGCCCACGGGGTCTTGCGCAAGAATTTCAGACTCGATTTGATACTCGGGTCACTGATGAAACATTTTATATCGATCTGCTGTCCGAGTGCAGCCCAACCATAGTGGGAAACTAGTTTGGTCAAGATTGCCTCTAGGGTGATTCCGTGTAAGTCTTGGGTGTTCATGGTGCATCGAATTGGTGAATATATTGTTTTTATACACCAATTGGCGTGGCGGTGGTGGCGTTTCGTCCTCCCCTGAAGTGAGGGATTAGGCCGCAGGTTCATGAAACCCCTGCGGCCTGGCCGGTGGCTTGCCTACTTCCCGTTCAGGCCGCGGCGCTCAAGCAGGGGCTCGATCCGGGCATCGCGGCCACGGAAATCGTGGAACAACTGCAGTGCATCGGCGCTGCCGCCGCGCGAGAGCAAGGTCTTGCGGAACCAGTCGCCGTTCTTGCGCGTCAGGCCGCCATTTTCCTTGAACCACTCGACCGAATCGGCATCGAGCTTTTCGCTCCACAGGTAGGCGTAATAGCCGGCCGAATACCCGCCTGAGAAACTGTGCGAAAAGTAAGTGGTGCGGTAGCGCGGCGGCACCGGCGCGAAGTCGACCCCGGATTGCTTCAACGCACTCGCTTCAAACGCGAGCACGTCGCCTGGGATTTGCGCCGGGGTCATCTGGTGCCAGCGCTGATCGAGCAGCGACGCAGCCAGATACTCGGTGGTGATGAAGCCCTGATTGAACTTCTTGGACGCGATCACCTTGTCGAGCAATTCTTTCGGCATTGGCGCGCCGGTCTTGTGATGCTTGGCGTAGTTGGCCAGCACTTCCGGCCATACCGCCCACATTTCGTTCACTTGCGACGGATATTCGACAAAGTCGCGCGGGACGTTGGTACCGGAGAAGCGCGGGTATTTCACGTTCGAGAACATACCGTGCAGCGCGTGACCGAACTCGTGGAACATGGTGCGCACTTCATCGTAGGTCAGCAAGGTCGGCTCGCCCGCCGGCGGTTTTGGCACGTTCAGGTGGTTGGCCACCACGGAATGGGTCCCCAGCAACTTTGATTGCGAGACGTATTCGTTCATCCAGGCGCCGCCGCGCTTGTTGCTGCGGGCGTAGAAGTCAGCCAGGAACAGGGCCAGCGGCTTGCCGTTGGCATCGAACACATCGAACACGCGCACGTCCGGATTGTAGACGGCCAGGTCGCGCCGTTCCTTGAACGTGATGCCGTACAGCTTGGTGGCGGCGAAAAACACGCCGTTGATCAGCACGCTGTTCATTTCAAAATAAGGCCGCAACTGGCCTTCGTCGAAATTGAAACGCTGCGCGCGCACCTTGTCGCTATAGAAGGTCCAGTCGTGCGCGGCCAGCTGGAAGCCGCCTTTGTCGGCATCAATCGCCTGCTGGATCTCGGCCCCTTCGCGGCGCGCATTGGCCACCGCCGGCTTGGCGAATTCGCCGAGCAGCTTGTTGAC
>JANPCW010000831.1:0-7141 GCA_031431155.1 Janthinobacterium sp.
AGCCGTACCTGCTGCCCGACTATGCGCAGGCACCCGCGCTGTGGGACAGCCGCTATCTGGCGCTGGTGCGCGCACTGCGTCAGGCGGCCGGAGCTCTGCCGCTGGAACTGGTGGTGCCATTTTGGTGGAACGAAAAGAGCACCCTGCTGCGCGCAATCGCTCCCCTGGTGGATGGCCTGTGCGTGATGAATTACCGCACCGAGCAAGAACAAATCGTGCGCTTGGCCACCCCGTTCCTGGAATGGGGCGCGCGCCACGGCAAGCCGGTGCGCATCGCGCTGGAGTCCGGCCCGCTGGCGCCCGAGACCGAATGGCGCTATCAGGCCGCGCAGCACGGCGAGCTGTGGCATGTGCCGTTCGAGCGCGCGCACTTTCTGCTGTTGCTCAAGCAGCCGCAGCCCAATCCGGGCGGCGCCGCGTACCGGCGGGCTGGCCAGCGCACGCTCGACGGTTCGGCCACCACCTTTGCCGCCAGCCCGGCGCGCTTGCTGCAACTGCTGCCCACGCTCGAGGCCGAATTTTCCGCCTGGCCCTCGTTCGGCGGCATCGCCTTGCATGAATTCCTGGCGCGCTAGGCCGCTCGATCTCCGGTGGCGCCCTAAAAATTGAGTGTGACCCTGCCGGCCACATCGGTCAGGCGCACGGTGTCGCCATGTTGCGTGGCTTTGCCCGCTCCCAGTTGCTGGCTGCGCAACTGCCAGCCGGCAGGCAGGCGCAGGGTCAAACCGCCGGCTGCCGCCGGCACCTGCGCGTTCACCACGTAACGCCCGTTAACCAGCGCCACGTCGAGCCCGACTTGGTTGCGGGCGGCCCACCAGCGGCCGAAATCCTGTAGCGAGCCGAGCCACAGGTCGCGCCGTTTCGCGTCACCGATCAGCGCTTTCAGAAAAGCGAACTTATCGTCGAACACGTCGGGATGAATCAGCACCACGCACGTGCCGCCGTAGCGGCTCAGCTGGTCCAGAATTGTCAGCGTTGCGTCGAACCGCGCCGTCATCGGCCGCGCCAATTCGTCCTCTATGGTGATGGGAAATTCGAAGACCGGCGTCTCGGCCGCGTTCTCGCGATTGTAGTTGAGCTGGAACGGCAGGTGCGTCAGCGCGGTACCGCTGGAAATCGAGGAACTGAAGCGGTAAGCGTTGGCCTGCAGCGCCTGCGGTAACGCGAACGGGTATTCCAGATGGCCGGGCCGAAAGCTCTGCACCTGCAAGCCCGGCACCGCGTATTCGAGCAGGAAACGGCTTACGCGCAGTTCGCCCTGGATGCTGCCGCCCTGGGCCTCGAGTTTACTTTTTACGAATGGGACGTAGGCCGGATAGGCTTCGGCGCCGTCGCCATACGTAAACTTGGAGAACACCCGCGAGTGCGAGACGGAATGGCTGGCAACCTCCATGCGCAGGGCAGACAATTGGCGCGTCAGCGCGGCGCCGCGCGCGTTGAAGAAAATTTCATCGTTCCAGTCCTTCACGTACTTGGTCTGGATGAAATAGGTGGCCGCCACCCCTTGCGCGCGTTCGTGTTCGGCATAGGCGACCGCGTTTTCTATCGAACGCGTAAAGTCGATGTCGTGGGTCAGGATCACGGCGGCCCGCTTGCCGTCGGGGACCGTCTCGAGCGTCACCGCCATCGGCTCGGCAGCGCGGTAGATTTGGCGGAGGGTGCGCAGGAATACGTCGACCGCCGGCTCGAAGGCATTGATGTAATTGCGCCCCAGATCCTGGCGGCCATTGTAGGCCTTGGCGATATAGGCGCCGACATCGACCCCGACCGCGTAGGCATTGCCCGCGCCAAAATTGCGCTGCACGATCGCGGCCTCGCCATTCGGGTAACGCGCCAGCGCAGTGCCGCTGCTGAGGGTATAGCCGTAGGTGCCGCCGGCGCCGGCCGGCCCGGACAGCGGCAGCTCCAGCTCGGCCTTGCCCTCAAGCCCGAAGGCGCGCGCGGCGGGCGCTTCAAAGCGCAGCGTGGCGCGCGCCCTTGACGCCGAAAATTCGCTGAAACCGAAAATCTCGTTCAGGCCGCCACCAAGAATTTCAAACCCGACCAGGGTGCCGCCCTTGCGCGGATGCAGGGCCAGTGCCTGTAACGCCGCCTGGGACAGGACCTTGCCCGAAATCGTGGGGTAGACCACGACTACTTTGTGCCTAAGCGCTTGCTCGACATCTTGCGTCAGCACGAACGGCACGCCGATCGTTTTCAGTCCATGGGCCAGCCCCAGCCAGCCCGAATCGGGATCCGTGACCAGGATCGCCAGGCGGCTAGGGGCGCCCTCCCCGTAGCTTGCGATACTAGCCGCAAGCGGCGCCGCGACCGGGCTCGACGCGGCGGGGCCAGCCAGGTCGGCGAATCGGAAAATGGTGGGGCGTGCGCTCAGGAAAACGTAAACCGCGGCGGCGCCAAGCACCAGCAGCAGCAACGCGCGGCGCCAGAATCGGTTTGGGGATGTGTTCATGGATGCGGCGTCATCGAAACTTGACAACCCGCGTCAATTGGCAGTTGAACAAGCAATACTCGGCGGCAGCTTACTACGGCCCCGGCCATAAGTCGACCAATTTCACGCCATTGCCCGCCCCATCGCACGCGGCGCCCGCTGTTGGCGGCGGGCGCCGCCCTGGCCGGCGGTTCGGCGCGCCCATCCCGGTCGTTCGCACAGTTTCGCTCCGCCAATACGCAACAATCGAGCCCCAGCTGCGAATAGTCATTCGGTATTAGCGCGTCCCAATGGACTCTGGATGATCACAAGACCATGCATACTCCAAAAACAACGCGTCCCGCCGCACTCAGCCTCAAGACCAGGTTCGCACTTGCAGTCGGCGTCCTGATCCTTGTTACCGCTGGTTTGCTGACGACGGCCTCAATGCTGGTGATTCAGCGCGGCATCGAAAATGTCATCGGCGATCGGCAGTCCACGCTGATCCAGCAAGTTGCGGCCGAGCTTGACGATAAATTCAAGCTGCGAACAACGGCTTTGACGCGTCTGGCGTTGGACTTCGGTGGTGCGAGTGGCGCCCAGCCGCAGCGCCTGCAAGCCATGCTGGAACAGCACCACAGCCTGGATGCCCTGTTCGACAATTTCGCGATCTTCGGGCTCGATGGCGAGCAGATCGCCAACCTGGACCGTCCAGACAGTCGCGGAAAACTCAACGTTGCCAAGCGCGACTATTTCAAACAGACCCTATTGACGCGGGCACCGGTCATCTCCCAGCCAATTCGCAGCCAGATTTCCGGGCGCCCGTTGGTCCTTATGACGGCCCCCATACTGGACTCGCAAAATCGCATCACAGCGGTCCTGGCTGGCACCATCGACCTGGCACGCGGGAGCTTCACCAAGGATGTGTCCGTTAGCCGGATCGGCAAATCCGGCTATTTCTACATTCTCACCAAGGACGGGGTGTTCGTTTCGCATCCCGATGAAACACGACTGCTCAAGAACAGCCGCGAACTGGCTGGCCGCAGCCCATCCATCGATCTGGCGCTCGGCGGCTTGGAAGGGACGGTCCGGTCCTTTACGCGCGACGGCGTCGAAGCGCTGGTGTCGTTCAAGCACCTTGCATCGACCGACTGGATCGTCGCGGCGGTCTACCCCGTCGACGAGGCGTTTGCGCCGGTGCGCCAAGTGCGCTTGAATGCAATTCTAATCGTCATCGTATTGATGTTAGTAATCGCGCCGGTCGCCTGGCTGGTCATTGACCACCAGCTGGTTCCATTGCAACAGTTGCGAGACCGCATGCTGCGTGCGCGGGATGATCGGTCGCCGATCGTGGTGCCGCTGGTACATAAATTTGATGAGATCGGCGATCTGGCGCGCGCCTTTGACGCGCTGATGCGCGAGCGCGAGCGCGTCGAACGCTCCCTGGCTGAGAGCGAAAAAAATCTGCGCATGATCGCCGACAATTTGCCGGCGCTTGTCGGCTATGTCGATCGCACCGAACATTTCGTGTTTGGAAATCACAGGTATCAAGCCGTGTTCGGCATCTCGGCCGCGACGATTCCTGGGAGGTCGGTACTGGAAGTCATCGGCGCGGAGGTCTACGCGGTGAGCCAGCCCTACGTTCGGGCCGCCTTGAACGGCAACGCGGTGCGCTTTGAACGCCAAGTGATGCGTCACGGTATTCAACAATGGGACCGGGTAGCGTACATTCCGGATATCAATCCAAGCGGGGAGGTCGACGGTTTCTTTCTTCTGGTCGAAGACATCACCGAACTGAAGGCCACGCAACAGATCATGGCCAGCAGCGAAAAGCGCATCCGCACCATCACCGACAACATGCCGGCGTTAATCGGCTATATCGACACCGAACAGCGTTACCGCTTCTGCAATTCCTACAAAATGAATCCCGGCATGAATCCAGAGGATATAATCGGACATACCGTGGGCGAAGTGTTCGGTACCGAATTCCATACCGAGATCGCGCCCCACATTGCTGCGGCACTGGCGGGAAAAACGGTTTCGTTTGAGCGTCATGCGCACGAATTTGGCGCCAGCAAGTATCTGCAATATGAGTTTATTCCCGACCTCGGCAGTGAAACGGGGGTGATGGGAATTTACACGATGGTGACCGATATCAGCCAGCGCAAGGAGGCCGAACTGACCGTTGCCTCGCGCGAACGCCTGCTGCGCGCTGTGACCGACAACTTGCCGGCGCTGGTCAGTTTTATCGATCTCGAAGGGCGATTTCAGTTTGCTAATCGGCCGCATGAAATCTGGTTTAATCGACCGCTGGCGCAAATCCGCGGCCACCTTATTTCCACCATGCTCGGCGCGGAATTGAACGTCTTGCATCAGCAGCACTTTGCGCAAGCCGTTCTGGGACAGACCGTTGAATATGCGTTTGAAACGATGCGCTCGGGTGGCCTGCGCCATTATCATGCCACGTATGTGCCGCAGTTCGATGAGCAGGCCGACATCATGGGTATCAGTTGCCTGGTCAATGACATCACGGATGCCAAACTGGTCGAGCAGCAGCTCAGCGCGCTGGCCCGCTTCGATACGCTGACCGGCCTGCCGAACCGTAGCCAGCTGAACGATCGAATCAACGATGCGGTCGAACGCAGCGTCCGGAATCAGCGCTCGATCGCGGTGATGTATCTCGATGTCGACAATTTCAAAGCGATCAACGATAGCCTGGGCCATCACGGCGGCGACGCGGTGCTCAAGCAATTCGCGCTGCGCCTGAGTGCGTGCGTGCGCCTGACCGATACCGTCGGGCGCATGGCCGGTGATGAGTTCGTGATCGTGCTGGAGGGTTTGCAACACGATGCGGAAAGCACACTGGTCGCCCAAAAAATCGTGCGTGCCATGGAGCGCCCATTCGATATCGACGGCAGCTTGCGCGTGGTCACGGCCAGTATCGGAATCGCCGTATCGCACGGCAAGAAGGTCAGCGCTGAAAGCATCCTCAAGAAAGCCGACGAGGCACTGTACCGCGCCAAGAAAGCGGGCCGGAATACCTATTCATGCCTCGCCATGTGAAGCGGTTCGCGGTTGGGGCTGCCTGTTTGCGACACACATCGTGCGCCCAGGCCGGGCGCAAAAAAAGCTCGCCGTAGCGAGCTTTTTTTGCCTATAGACTCAGATGTCAGAACTGGTTCATCGTGTTGTCTTTACCAGACGCTTTCAGAGCAGCTTCGCCGCTGAAGTAATCTTTGTGGTCGTCGCCCATGTCTGAACCGGCCATGTTCTGATGTTTAACACAAGCGATACCCTGACGGATTTCCTTGCGCTGAACGCCAGCCACATACCCCAACATACCTTGGTCACCAAAGTACTCTTTTGCCAGGTTGTCAGTCGACAATGCAGCAGTGTGGTAAGTCGGCAGAGTAATCAGGTGATGGAAAATACCGGCTTCACGGGCTGAGTCAGCTTGGAAAGTGCGGATTTTTTCATCTGCGGCAATCGCCAATTCAGTTGCGTCGTATTCAACACTCATCAGTGCGGCGCGCTCGTAAGCAGAAACGTCTTTGCCTTCGCTTTTCATGATGTCGAAAATTTGCTGACGGAAGTTCAGTGTCCAGTTGAATGATGGGCTGTTGTTGTATACCAGCTTGGCATTTGGAATAACTTTACGAATCGCATTGACCATACCGCCGATCTGAGCAATGTGTGGCTTCTCAGTTTCGATCCACAGCAGGTCGGCACCGTTTTGCAAAGCAGTAATGCAATCCAGTACGCAACGCTCTTCCCCAGTGCCAGCGCGGAACTGGAACAAGTTGCTAGGCAAACGTTTAGGGCGAACAAGTTTGCCGTCGCGCTTGATGACAACGTCGCCGTTGTTCATAGTTTCAGTAGAAACTTCTTCAACGTCCAGGAAGGCGTTGTACTGATCGCCCAAATCGCCTTGCTCATTCGTTACCGCGATTTGCTTGGTCAGGCCGGCGCCCAGTGAATCGGTGCGCGCAACGATCACACCGTCGTCTACACCCAGTTCCAGGAACGCGTAACGTATAGCGCGAATCTTGGCGAGGAAGTCTTCGTGAGGAACCGTTACTTTGCCGTCTTGATGGCCGCACTGCTTTTCATCAGAAACCTGGTTTTCGATCTGGATACAGCAAGCACCGGCTTCGATAAACTGCTTAGCCAGCAAGTAGGTCGCTTCAGCATTGCCGAAACCGGCATCGATATCGGCAATGATTGGCACGACATGGGTAATGTGGTTGTCGATTTTGTCCTGAATTGCTTGCTTGGCAGCACCTTGAGCGCTGTCCAACTGACGGAACAAACCACCCAGCTCACGTGCATCAGCTTGACGCAAGAAAGTGTAAAGTTCTTTGATCAGGGCGGTGACAGCTGTCTTCTCATGCATCGACTGGTCAGGCAACGGGCCGAACTCGGAGCGCAGCGCAGCAACCATCCAGCCGGACAGGTACAGGTAGCGACGGTCGGTGCTGTTGAAGTGCTTCTTGATAGAAATCATCTTCTGTTGACCGATAAAACCGTGCCAGCAACCCAACGACTGGGTGTACTTGGACGAGTCAGCGTCGTAGTTCGCCATGTCATCGCGCATGATCTTGGCGGTGTACTTGGCGATATCCAGACCACTTTTGAATCTGTTCTGGGCGCGCATACGTGCCGCGGACTCAGGATTAATCGCGTTCCAGGCACTACCTTCTTTGTCTTTCAAGCCGGCAATGGCTTTGATGT
>JANPCW010000832.1:0-5535 GCA_031431155.1 Janthinobacterium sp.
ACGGCGATATTGCGAAAACCGACCATCCGCTTGAGGCCGTCCGCCAGGCGCGCCTCGATCCAGCCACCT
The DNA here is from genome assembly GCA_031431155.1 of Janthinobacterium sp. Taxonomy (GTDB): domain Bacteria; phylum Pseudomonadota; class Gammaproteobacteria; order Burkholderiales; family Burkholderiaceae_D; genus JANPCW01. Next base: position 70 of record JANPCW010000832.1, read on the forward strand.
TGCGCAAGTAGGGTAAAGATGTCGCGCGCACTTTGTGGCAGGCCAAGGCGTTCCCTGCGAATCACATGCTGCCCCATGTCAAGGGCGGCTTCACATGCGCGCTGGATGTTCAAAATGGCGGCGTCCTGACGCGTAAAATCGCTTGCGAAGGTGGTCGGATTTTTCAGGTATTCTTCGCGCGCACGTCCGACACAACGCTCGATTGTCGCCGCTTTATTGAGCAGCACGTCATCGGCCATACACGCTCCCATCGCGTTCAATGTCTTCCAGCAGGCCGGCCCGCAAGTGATCAAGCGCGGTCTTCTCGCTCAGAATGAAGCTTTCGTAAATCGGAGCTTGCGCGTCCCTGGCCCACAAGCACTCACCGCTACAAATGATTTGGTACTGCATCACGGTCGAGGCGGCGCGCAGATCGATCAGATCGACCTCATTGCCCAAGTCATCGGCAAGCTGCTGTGCCCACTCCCACAAGATGAGCTGGTCGACGCGACCTGCCACCAGCACCGCCAGATCCAGATCGCTGCGTGCGTGGTGGGTTCCCTGGACCCGGCTGCCGAATGCATAAATGCCCAACAGCTCCGGTACGTTTGCGGGCATGTGTGCCCGCAAGGCGGACACAATCCGGTGCTTGTCGAGTGAGTCTGGTAACGAGTTTAAGGTGTTCATTTGTGGGCGATCGATGCCAATTGTTCCAGTGTAACCGGTTCGCGCATGGTGCGCCGCCGGGTCGCTGCTGCCCACCCCCGATGACAAGAATGCCACCCTGCGCGGGCTGGCATTGTCGCTATTTTAATGTGGCCGGTTCGACATCGAATGCATTACTCAAGTCGCCGAGCCGGGTGCGGATGCCCGGCAGCGGTTCGAGCTGGAAGCGCCGGGTCAGGAACTGCAGGATGGAGGTCGTGTCGTAGGCGGTGTGGTCGATGAAGCCGCGCTTGGCGTAGGGCGAAATGATCATGGCTGGGATCCGGCTGCCGGGGCCCCAGCGGTCGCCTTTGGGCGGCGCCACGTGATCCCAGAATCCGCCGTTTTCATCGTAGGTGATGATGATCGCCATCTGCTCCCATTGGGGGGAGGCCTGCAGCTTGGCCACCAGCGCGGCAATATGCGCGTCGCCGGACATGACGTTGGTGTAGCCCGGATGTTCATTGAGCGAGCCTTGCGGCTTATAAAATGACACCTGCGGCAAGCGCCCGCGCTTGATATCGGCCAGCAAGTCCTGTTCATCCTTCAAATGGCGCGCGCGATCCGGCGTGCCTGGCGCGAAACGCAGGAAATAGTTGAATGGCTGATGGTGCGGCTGGAAATTAACGTCGCCCCCATAAATCTGCTTGCGATCGTGTAGCGCCTCGTTGTAGCCGCCGGCATACCATTTCCAGCTGACATTTTTGGCCGACAAGGTATCGCCGATGGTTTGCAGCGTTTGCGGCGGCAGCGGGTGGTCGGCCGGGTTGGCCAGGGACGGATCGCCACCGGGCGCCGGTGCGTGCCCGCTCGGCTGATAGGGCGGCTGGAAGGTGTTGACCGAATAACCGTCGGGCGTGAGCGAACCGTCAAGGAAGTGGGGCGGGCCGTCGGCCGCGCTGGCCGGTGAATCGGGCTTCAGGCGCAGCTTGCCGTCTGCCGCCGTACCGTCCGCGAACTTGTCGTGTGCGACCAGTTGCGCCTTCATTTTTTCTGGCGCGTTTGGAAATTGGGGAGTGCAGGCGCAGGCCAGCCAAAGATGGTTCAGGTAAGAGCCGCCGAAGGCTGCCATGAAAAAGTTGTCGGCCAGCGTGTATTGCTGCGCCAGCTTCCACAGCGGCAGCTTGGATCCGTCGTAATAGCCCATCGCAAGGCCGCCGGCGTCCGAGACTGCGGCAAAGCCGTCATTTTTGCCGCCATTGATTTGCATCTGGTTTTGATAGAATCGGTGGGTCAGGTCGCGCGTGGCCGTGCCGAGCGCCAAATTGACCGGAGCCGCATCGATTCGAAATGGCGCGTTGGGCATGGCCAGCGGGTACTGTGGGTCCGGTTTGTTGCCTTTTTGCCAGACCGGCGGCAAGCTTGCCAGCACGCTCCCGTCGTGGTCGCGCTGCAGGAAGTTGTTGGAGGCGATCGCCTGGGCCACCCCGTTCGCGCCGGGGAACACTCCATACAGATTATTAAAACTGCGGTTTTCGCCATAGATCACCACCACGGTCTTGATTTGCTCCAGTCCGGTTGGCGCCGGCTCGGCGCCAAAGACGGGCAGGGGAGCAAGCGCGACGAGGGCGAGCAGGCTGGCAAGCAGGGCGGCACGGGCAGTTTTCATGGAAGAGCCGATGATTGAAAGAGAGCCATTATTCCATTGTTTGATGCACCGGTACATCATCGCGATTGTATTTGTGCCCATCACCGCGGGGAATGCAGCTCCGACAAGATAAGTGACAAGATAAGCTTGCAAAAACCTGGCTCAAATAGTACTGTGTATTCATACAGTATGCGCCGGGAGACCGGTAGGAGTCAAGGAGTGCAAGTCTTCACAATGCAAGATCTAGCGAATCACATTGACCCCGAGTCATGCGTAGCAAGCCGCGAGGCGTGCGACGAAGCGTTGACAGGGGCGCTTACAGGCCAGCCATTGAGCCGCGAAAGATATGTTTACGACCTGGGTGCCGACGCATTACTGTATGCGGAAGGCAACATTGGACGGAGCGCTATCGCAAGCACCGTGCAAACCCGGCGAGGTCTGAGGCCCTGGCATGTAAGTACGACTTCTACGCGGGAACCGGGAGATCTCCTGTTCGGCCACCGGCGGCGGTACAGCCGCGTGGCCCGCATCGGGAAGGCGAGGAGCCCAAGCCGATGATGTACGAACAGAAGAAGTCGGACTTGCCCATAGTAGCAACGAAGCAGGCGAACAAACCTGCGCAAGCGGGGGCGGAGTCGGTGGAGCGAAGGGGTGGGGCCAAGGGGAACACGGTCTGGCAGCGCATGCGCCGGACTCAGAGCCGGGAGAGCGTGTCCCAGCGGCTGGATCGTGTACGGCAAGCAGCAAAGCAAAGGAAGAATGAACGGTTCACTTCGTTATTCCATTTAATCGGCATCGACCTGCTGGAAGTTTCGTTTTTCGCGCTAAGACGGAAAGCGGCGGCCGGGGTGGACGAGGTGACATGGCATGACTACGAACAGAAATTGGAGCAAAACCTCGTGAAACTGTACGAGTGCTTACACCGCCAAAGTTACAGGGCGCAACCGAGTCGGCGACGGTATATACCGAAGTCGGACGGGAAGATGCGTCCGTTGGGAATCGCTGCGCTGGAGGATAAAATTGTTCAGCGTGCGCTGGTGGAAGTGCTTAATGCTGTCTATGAGACCGAGTTCCTCGGGTTCTCGTACGGATTTCGGCCAAGGCGTGGTCAACACGACGCGCTTGATGCAGTGGCGGCTGGGATCTCACGTACGAATGTGAGCTGGATACTGGACGCCGACATCAGTCGTTTCTTTGACACGGTCAGCCACGAATGGCTGATCAAATTCATTGAACACAGGATCGGTGACCAACGTGTGATTCGTCTGATTCGAAAATGGCTCACGGCGGGCGCGATGGAAGACGGGGTGATTGAACCAACAACGGAAGGCACGCCTCAAGGGGCCGTGATTTCGCCGTTGCTGGCAAATATTTACCTGCACTATGTCTTTGACCTTTGGGCGAACCAATGGCGCAAACGCCACGCCGTGGGAAACGTCGTGCTGGTCCGATACGCCGATGACATCGTGGTCGGTTTCGATAAAGTCCACGATGCCAAACGTTTCAGGCGAGCTATGCAGTTGAGATTGGAGCAATTTGCGCTGACGGTACACCCGGAGAAAACCCGTCTGGTCGAGTTTGGCCGCTTTGCGGCGGAAAACCGAGCCAAGCGGGGGCGGGGGAAACCGGAGACGTTCAATTTCCTTGGTTTCACCCACATCAGTGGCCGTGCCCGAGATGGCAGGTTCATGCTTAGGCGGAAGACCCGTCGCGATCGGATGCAAGCCACACTGAGGGCAATCAAGGATGAACTGCGGCGCAGATGGCATCACACGGTCCCTGAGCAAGGGAAATGGTTACGGCAGGTAGTGCAAGGTTATTTCAACTACCACGCTGTACCGACCAACACTTTAGCTATGCGCGCTTTCCGGGCTCACGTCATCGACCTTTGGCGGCGCGCGCTTCGGCGTCGTAGTCAACAGGACGACACAACGTGGGCCAAGATAACGCGATTGGCCAAGGCATGGCTCCCTCCCGCTCGGGTTTTACATCCTTGGCCTGTTGAGCGCTTCACCGCCAAACACCCAAGGCAGGAGCCCGGTGCGCGAATCGCGCACGCCGGGATCTGTGCGGGGGGTATCAAGTAATTGGTATCCCTACCGCGACATTTTGCTTGCTCATTTCATGAATTGTCCTGATTTTATTGCACTGGAAACATTGCACCCTTCCTTATGGCGCGCTTCGCAGTTGGCGCACGCCTCTGCCCGCTGCATCACTACCGGGTATCCGATGTTGTCGGCACAGCTGCCCGGGGGCGGCTGGCCGGTCGGCACGCTGATCGATCTGCTGTTGCAGCAACCGGGCATTGGTGAATTGCGCTTGCTGGGCCCGGCGCTGGTGAGCCTGGGGCAGATGGGGCGGCGCATTGTGTTGCTGCAGCCGCCGCATCCGCCCCAGGCGCTGGCACTGGCCGCGCTCGGGCTGGCGCCGTCGCAACTGATCTGGATCCGCAGCAGCCGCAGCGCCGATGTGTTGTGGGCCGCCGAACAGGTGTTGCGCAGCGGTAGTTGCGGCGCGCTGCTGATGTGGCAAAACCATGTGCGCGGCGAATCGTTGCGGCGCCTGCATCTGGCCGCGCAAAGCGGCGAGACGCTGTTTTGCATGCTGCGGCCGCTGGCCACGGCGCAGGATGCATCGCCAGCGCCGCTGCGCCTGTCGCTGCGCCCGGCGCCCGGCGGGATTGATATCGGTTTCGTGAAACGCAGGGGGCCGCAGCGCGACGCGCCGCTGTTCCTCCCTTTAACTTCTTCTGGATTGCAGCGCCATGCGTCTTTGGATCGGCATTTACCTGCCCCAGTTCCCGCTCGAAGTGTTTTGCCCGAATTGGTCGGATGACACCTGCAGCGTAGTGCTGGAACATGAGCGCGTGCTGGCCGTGTCCGCGCTGGCGCACGCGGCCGGGGTGCGGGTCGGGATGCGGCGCGGCAGCGCCCTGATGCTCGCGCCCGAGGCGCGCCTGCAACAGCGCGATCCGGTGCGCGAGGCCGCTGCGCAGCATGCGATCGCGCTGGCCTTGCTTCGGTTTACGCCGCTGGTGGCCGAGGCGGAAGAAGCAACGCTGCTGATCGATATCGGCGCCAGCTTGCGCCTGTTCGGCGGCATCCGGGCCTTGTGCCGCCAGGTCCATGCCGGCATGCTGGCACTGGGTTTTTCCTGCGTGCCCAGTTGCGCGCCGACCGCGCGCGGCGCCTGGC
>JANPCW010000833.1:0-4128 GCA_031431155.1 Janthinobacterium sp.
CGCGGCCAGCATCGCGGTCACTTGCGGCATGCCGCTATTGATCATTAGTTCGGCCTGGTACACGCTGCCCAGTTCTTCGGCGTCGGTATGGATGTGCACCAGACGTTGCTTCGGCACCGGCGCGCAGATCAGCGCATAGCCGCCGGTCGTCATTTCGCCAAGGCGCGGGCCGATCGCGATGATCAGGTCGGCGTTCTTGACGCGCGCGGCCAGCAGTGGGTTGATGCCGATGCCGACGTCGCCAATGTAGTTGGGGTGCGCATTGTCGAGCAGGTCCTGGAAGCGGAACGCGCACGCGACCGGCAACGCATTCGCTTCTGCGAAGCGCTGCAGGTCGGCGCAGGCGGCGTCGTTCCAACCCCCGCCACCGAGCAGGACCATAGGGCTCTTTGCCTGGCTCAGCAGTTCGCGCAGGGCGGCTATCTGCGCTGCCGAAGGCGAGGCCTGGACCGGCTGATAGCGGCCGGTGTCGGCCACGCTGGCCATCGAGATCAACATGTCTTCCGGCAGAGCCAGCACGACCGGGCCCGGGCGCCCGCTGGTGGCCACCTGGAACGCGCGCGCCAGGTATTCGGGGATGCGCTCGGCGCGATCGATCTGGGCCACCCATTTGGCCATCTGGCCATACATGCGGCGGTAGTCGATTTCCTGGAACGCTTCGCGGTCCGTGAAATCGTTGCCGACCTGGCCGATGAACAGGATCATCGGGGTCGAATCCTGATACGCGGTGTGCACACCGATCGAGGCGTTGGTCGCGCCCGGGCCGCGCGTGACGAAGCAGATGCCGGGCCGGCCGGTCATCTTGCCGTAGGCTTCGGCCATGAACGCGGCCCCGCCTTCCTGGCGGTTGATGATGAAGCGGATGTCCGAATCGACCAGCGCATCGAGCACGTCGAGATAGCTCTCGCCGGGCACGCCGAAGGCGGTGTCGACGCCGTGGATTTTTAATGCATCGACCAGAATCTGGCCGCCGCTGCGGGATGGTTTCGTCATGGTCGCGTCTCTCTGAATGAGATGATGAGGGGGCTCGCCCGGCAAGGCGTGCTGATCGAGTGGTTGCGTCATTCTAAGCGAGGCTTTTTGGCGCGGCTTTTGAAATGGCGACACGAAATTTCATATTCGTTACCGGTCCGCCCTTCATCGGCCGGTGTTTTTGCCCGGGAATCGGCGGCGTGCGCGCGGGCGCGGTACAATGCGGGGTGAAGCAGGCCAGACAGCCGCTGGTTAAAGCAGCAATGCTTGAACGGGAGGAAGGTCCGGACTCCATAGAGCGGGGTGACGGTTAACGGCCGTCCGCTGAAAGCCGCAAGCGCAGTTAGCTCTAGGTATAAGGCGAGGAATAGGGCCACAGAGACGAGCGTATTTAGTTACGGTGAAACGCGGTAACCTCCACCTGGTGCAATTTCAAATAGGCACGCGATGATGCTGCTCGCGGAGCGTGCGGGTAGAAAGCTTGAGCGCCGGAGTAATTCGGCGCCTAGAGGAATGGCTGTCATAGCAGGCGCTTGCAAGAGCGCATGCCGTAACAAAATCCGGCCTACCGGCTTGCTTCACTTTTTTCTTGATTTTCTTGATTTTCTTGATTTTCTTGACGTTAGTCGGACACCGGCGCGGCGCTCGCGCAGGACCGGCATCAATGCCAGGCGCTTGCTCGCCATTGGCATGGCGCGCATCACGTCAATCGGCACGAACCCTCCAATTCGACCTTTCCCCGCCGTCGCGCGCGAACCGATTGCGTTATTGCGTGTCTTATTGCGGTAACGCAGAGCAACTGACTTCATCGAGCGCTCCAACAAGCAAAAATCCGAAAGTTCTTCCATTGTTGTTTCTAGGCAACTACATGTACTAATTTTAATTTTCCATTTTATTTACTCCCAAGAAACCCATGTGCATAGATGAGATACCACATTCACTATCATCCATAAGTGCCTAATTTATCAACGTATTTTGATGTCTTGCTCCCTCAAGTATGTGCGCTAAGTCATTGACTTCATTAGTAAATTCCCTAATTTGCACGGTTGAAACCGCTTGACCGCCCTCATCCGTTCATCTAAAGTGGGCAAGTGTGTGAAAAAGTGTGTTTTTGTGGGAATATTTTGATGTCCGCCGCCACCTGTCCACCGGTTTCCAATCATCGAGCTCAAAGGTAATTCGTGTTCCAAGGCGCATCCGCAATCAATCTCGATGCTAAAGGCAGGATGTCCATCCCTGCCAAGCAGCGTGACGCGCTCGCGGTTCAGTGCGAAGGCCTCCTGACGCTTACCCGGCACCCGCACGGTTGCCTCCTGTTATTCCCGCGCCCGGTATGGGAAAGCCATCGCGAAAAAATCGCGGCCTGGCCGATGTCGGCGCGCGCGTGGCAGCGCATTTTCCTGGGCAATGCCTGCGATGTCGATACCGATTCGGCCGGCCGCATCTTGATCGCGCCCGAGCTGCGCAACGCCGTTGGCCTGGCGCGCGACGTGATGCTGATCGGCATGGGCAGTCATTTTGAAATCTGGAACGCCACCAAGCTGGCCGAGAACGAGCAGGAAGCGATTGTTTCCGGCACCCCCGATGTGTTATCCGATTTTTCGTTCTGACGCTTGCGATGACGACCTTGACGCCGCCCGACTTTGCGCATTCCGACTTTCCCCATCGGACCGTGCTGCTCGATGAAGCGGTGGACGCCCTCGATCTGGCCGGCGCGCGCGCCGACGGCATTTACGTGGACGGCACGTTCGGGCGCGGCGGCCATAGCCGATTGATGCTGGCCCGGCTCGGCGCCAAGGCGCGCCTGATCGGATTTGACAAGGATCCGCAAGCGATCGCCACCGCGGCGCAGATCGACGACCGGCGCTTCCAGATCGTGCATGACAGTTTTGCCACGATGGGTTCGGCCCTGGCCGAGCGCGGCATCGCGCAGGTTGACGGCATTTTGCTCGACCTGGGGATTTCGTCGCCGCAGGTCGATGACGCCACGCGCGGTTTTAGTTTTCGCAACGACGGCCCGCTCGACATGCGCATGGATACCACGCGCGGCATGTCGGCGGCCCAATGGCTGGCCATCGAAACCGAACCAACGCTGGAAAAGGTGATACGGGAATATGGGGAAGAACGGTTTGCTTTTCAGGTTGCAAAGGCGATTGTTGCTCGCCGGTCGGTCGAGCCAATTTCAAGCACACGACAGCTTGCCAACATCGTGGCAGGCGCGGTCAAGTCCCGCGAAAAGGGCAAGGACCCGGCAACGCGCACCTTTCAGGCTATCCGGATTTTCATCAACAAGGAGCTGGAAGATCTCGAGATCGGTCTGAACCAGGCCTACGCCTGCCTGGCACCGGGCGCGCGCATGGCCGTGATCAGTTTCCATTCGCTGGAAGACCGCATGGTCAAGCAGTTCTTCGCTAGCAAGGCGAATCTGCCGCAGCCGGACCGGCGCCTGCCGATCCGCGCCATCGACCTGCCGCAGCCGGAAATGAAGCTGCTTGCCAGGATCAAGCCGGGCGCTGCCGAAGTCGATGCCAACCCGCGCGCGCGCTCGGCCGTGATGCGCGTTGCGCGGCGCTTGCCGACGGGGGGAGCGCCACGATGAGCGCCAAGATCAGTGTCGTTCTATGCGCGCTGCTGGTCGCCTGCGCGCTCTCGCTAGTGAACGCCCAGTACAAGGCGCGCCACCTGTTTTCCGCGCTCGAACAAGCGCAAGGGCAGGCCCGCCAGCTCGACATCGAGTGGGCCCAGCTGCAGCTCGATCAATCCACGCTGGGCAAGCATGAGCGGATCGAGTCCATCGCCGAACGCGACCTGAGCATGGCGCCCTTGAGCGCGGCCCGCACCCAATATTTGACGGAAGCGGTCAAATGACGCGCGCCGCCAGTGGTACCAGCGGTTCGCGCGTGGCAGCCTCGAAGGGGGTGCCGTTTTCACGGAATCCGGTGCTGGCCGTGCGCCTGCCGGTTTGGCGCTCGCGCGTGGTGCTGTTTACCCTGTTTGCAGCGTTTGCCGCGCTGGCCGGGCGCGCCCTTTGGCTGCAGGGGCTGTCCACCCAATTTTTGCAAAAGCAGGGCGCGATCCGTTATGCGCGCACGCTTGAATTGCCAGCCACCCGCGGCAAGATTACCGACCGCAATGGCCAGGTGCTCGCCTCTTCGG
>JANPCW010000834.1:0-3991 GCA_031431155.1 Janthinobacterium sp.
CCGTCGGCGGCCTCGCCCACCACGGCAAAGTCGGCGTGGCGCTGCAACAGCGACCGTATGCCGCTGCGAAACAAGGTATGGTCGTCAACCAGCAGCACGGTGATTGGTTTGGTAGGCGCTTGCATCGTATCCGTTATCTCCAGAATGAATCAGGCCGCGCGGCGGTGCGCGTGCGATAGTTGTAGCACAACGGTGGTGCCGGTCCCAGGTACGGAGGCGACCTCAAACGATGCGTGAATTCGTTGTGCACGTTCGCGCATGATATGGATGCCGACGTGGCTGTCGCTTTTTGCAGCCAGGGCAACGGCGTCGAAACCGATCCCGTTGTCGTGGATCGTCAATATAAAGTCCTGCTGGTCTTCCAGCCGAATCTCAACCCGGCTGGCGATCGCGTGCTTGCGCACGTTCGATAGTGCCTCCTGCACGATGAACAGTAGCTGCAATTGCTGCTCGCGCGGAAACGGCGCCCCATCGACGTCGGCCACGAGTTCGGCGGCGATCCCGGTCTGGCGCCGGAATTTGTCTATCGTGCTCTCAAGCGAGCCTACCAAATCGCCTTCCACCAGGCGGCTGCGGAAATTGAGCAGCAGCTCACGCACGTCTTCATAGCTTTCCTGAACACCGGCGCGCAGGGCCGGCACGATGTCGGAGACGTCATCGAGTTTGCCGTCCTGCAGCGAATCGTCGAGCATTTGGACTTGGAGATTGAGGTAGTTCAAGCCTTGCGCAATGCTGTCATGCAGTCCTTGCGCGACCAGATTACGCTCTTCCGAAATGGCCATCTCGCGCTCGCGCGCGGCAAGCCGCATGTTTTCGATCGCGATCCCAAGCAATTGGCCCAAGGTCTCCAGCAATGCCTGTTCGCGTTTGCTGAAAATCTTCGGTGAACGAAAATGCAAATTAAAGAAACCGAGATGCTGCTCAAGCGCATAAATATGAAATATCGAGACTGTCACAAAACCCTCGCGGTGACATTGCATCTGGTGCGGGTGATCGATTTCTCGCAAGTCATGTACGATCGTCACTTTTTGCTCGACCGCGGCGCCGCACAGGCAATCGCCAACCTTCAGGCAATGCTCGCTCTCGACCAAGGCGTCGGAAATCCCATGATGCGCCACCATATGCAGGTTGCCGCGACTGGCATCGAGCACGCGCACCGAGCCGCCGTCGGCATGAAAATAGTCGCTGATGCGCTGCATGAAACCGTCGCATACCGCTTCCACCGGCTGCGGGCGTTGCAGGAATGTAGCGCTGTCATACAGCAGCGCCAATTCGCGGTTTTGCTCTTCGAGCGCCATCGTTTTGGTTTTGACCAGCGCTTCGAGATTGCCATACAACGCTTGCAGGCGATCAGCCATCTGGTTGAATCCTTGGGCCAACTGCCCGAATTCATCGCCGCTCTCGACCGCCAGCCGCACTTCAAAATCTTTTTCGGTCATCCGATGCATACCTTCTTGCAGACGGCTCACCGGCTCGATGATGAGCATGAACATCAGATAGATGAGGCTGACCGTGCCGACCAATGCCATGGCGAGCAAGGCCAATTGCGACGAACGCAGCCAGAAGGTGCGTTGCTCGCTGTCGCGCTCGATCAGTTGCACCAGCGCGTTGACGTCACTGACAAAACGATCGGCCTGGAGTTGAAAATCGCGCCAATCTGGCTGCTGGGGTGCTCGCTGCTGCAATATTGCACTGGCTAATGGGCGCAGCGATTGTTGCCAACGTTGCGTGATGTGTTCAAACTGGGCCTGGATCTTGCTGGCTGGCGGTAAGAACAAGGGCCGCTGCGGATCACCGCGGCGCAGTTGCAACAGCGTTGCATCGATCGCCTTTACTTGCTGCTCGGTGGTGGCTTGGATATCCGATCGTTGCGGCATATTGACCACGCGCGACAACAGCAGCGTCAAGCGGTAGGTGTGCATGCGCAAGCTGCCAGTATCGTTAATCGCGGCAGAACTTCCTTCCAGCTGCCATGACAAAAACAAGGTAATGCCGATCACCACTAACGCCAGCGATAAGAAACCGACCAGCGCACCAACAATTTTGGTCGATAGCTTTTGACCGACCGGCGCTTGTGCGTCAAGGACCATCGATGTTCCCCGCTTTCGACATTGCCAAGCGTCCTGCTTGGGCCGCCAATTCAATACAACAGCGCATTGTTGCTTGCTTCATTGCCGGAATCTCGCGTTGATTATATACATGAGAGTGTACGCGTCTATTTTCTAAAGAACGCGCCCTCACCCACCCGTCTGAGCCATGAACCGGATGATCTTGTCAGGCTGTTCGCGAAATTCATGCTTTTCCGGTTTCAATTCAATCGCCGTGCGAATTGCCGTTTCCAGTTCGGCATCGCTTGCGCCGCCGCGCAACAGGGGCCGAAACTCGAATTTCTCTTCTTGCCCGAGGCATAGATACAAGGTGCCATCGACTGCCAGGCGCACCCGATTGCAGCTGGCACAAAAATGTTGCGACATCGGCGTGATGAATCCGATACTGGCGCTGCCGTCGGCCGTGGCCAGATAACGGGCCGGGCCGCCGCCGAGTTCGGTGGCCTGGGCCCGCAAGCCGAATTTTTGCTGCAGTCTTGATTGAATCGGTCCAAGATCGAGGTACGCGGCATCGCGGCCCGTCGCCCCCATCGGCATCGCTTCGATCAAGCGCAGAACGAACTGTTGTTCGATGCAGAACGCCACCATGTCGTCGATCTCATTGTCGTTGACGCCACGCATCGCGACCATGTTGATTTTTATCGGTGAGAAGCCGGCTGCCTTGCCAGCCTTTAAGCCGTCGAGGATTTGAGTCAGGCTGTCGCTGCCGGTAATTTTCTCCATGCACGCGCGATCGAGCGAATCGAGGCTCACATTGATGCGCGATACCCCGGCCTGCCTGAGCGCCACAGCATGCCGGCCCAATTGCGTAGCATTGGTCGAAAGTGACAGGTCGCGAACGCCGGGCAACGCGGCAATGCGCGCCGCCAGTTGCGGAAGATTGCGGCGCAGCAGCGGCTCGCCACCGGTCAGACGTATGCGCGACGTACCCAGGCGTGCAAAGGCGGCCAGCAAACGCTCGATCTCGTCAAATGTCAGCCAGTGCTTTGGCTCTTCAAAGCCTTTGAATCCCTTGGGCATGCAGTAACTGCAGCGCAAATCGCAACGGTCGGTAACCGACAAGCGCAGATATTCGATGGTTCGACCAAACCTGTCGCTTAACATCGGCAGACTCCCCCGTTGATATCAGATCAAAGGATTGTATCGGCTCAGCGCGCGTTTGCCATTGAGCATGACGAACTAGCGCGCGTAGTCATTTGGGCGTAGGACAGTATCGTTTTTCAAATGCTTCAAACAATCATATTCATTATATGAATAATAGTTATTCATAAATGGAATAAGCATGGGGTTTGCCGGCATAAGAAATCTCCGCTCACGATTGCACCCTTCAAATGTTGCATTTCTGCAACGTAATTGATCTGAAATTCACGGAGTTACTAATTTTTAGTTTAAAAACGCTTGGTATCGTTGATTATTTGCAACATTAATGCTAAGCTTTTCACTTGCAAATTGGCAAGATGATCAATACCACAGCCGTAAAAGTTATTTTTATCAGTACTCACCCACAGGGAAATAAAATCATGAAAAAACAATTACTCGTCGCTCTGCTCGGCACCGCTCTGGTACTCCCGATCGCCGCTCAAGCTGAAGGCGCTTACGTCGGTGTGAATGTCGGCAGTGCAGAAACCAAAGTTAGCGGCGGTGGAGAAACAGGCAAAGACAGCGACACCGGCGCCAAACTATATGCTGGTTATGACTTTTCGAAAAACTTTGGGGTAGAAGCCGGCTATGCAAATTTAGGAAAACCTAAAGATTCCGACGGAAATGCTTCTGCGAGCATCGAACCAACTTCATTCTACATCGCTGGAACAGGTTCCTTCCCAATGAATGATCAGTTCTCGTTATTTGCGAAAGTTGGCTTATCTGCGAACCGTGCCAAGCTC
>JANPCW010000835.1:0-7090 GCA_031431155.1 Janthinobacterium sp.
ACAACGTGGCGCTCTGGGCTCACTGCGGCGATTCGCGCCTGTACTGGATACGCGGCGGCCAAGTGCTGGCGCGCACCAGGGATCACTCGCGCATCGAGACCCTGATCGCCAAAGGCCAGGTGCGCGAGTCCGAGCGCGCCACTCACCCGGACCGCAACAAGCTGTTCAACTGCCTGGGAGCGTCCGGCTTGCCGATGGTCGAGATGTCGCGCCCCGCCAACTTGCTGCCGGGCGACCTGATGCTGTTATGCTCGGACGGCTTGTGGTCGATGCTGCCCGACGACGACATGGTGCGGCGGCTGCAAGCGCAAACCATCGTGCGCGCCGTGCCCGACATGCTGAGCGCGGCCACCGCGACCGCCGGCAAGCACAGCGACAACGCGACCGCGCTGGCCATCATGTGGCAGGGCAGTCCCGACGTGGAAAGCCCGGGTACCGTGACGGCCGACATGGCCACCGTGATCTCGACCCAGATGCTGCCGGAAAACCTGGTCAGCACGACCATCCAGACGCTGCCGGGCGATGAACCGGGCGGCGATGCCTTCAATGAAGACGAAATCGAAAAAGCGATCGAGGAAATTCGCGGCGCGATCGAAAAATCATCCCAACTACTTAAATAAATCCAGGAACCAGAGTCCATGTCTTTTGAAAATCGTCCTAGCAATCGCGCCGTCGACGCCCTGCGCGCAGTGCGTCTTACCCGCCAATACACCAAGCAAGCGGAAGGTTCGGTGCTGATCGAATGCGGCGACACCAAGGTCATTTGCACCGCCAGCATCGAGGACAAGGTGCCCGGCTTTTTGAAGGGCAAGGGGCAGGGCTGGCTCACGGCTGAATACGGCATGTTGCCACGCTCGACCAACACCCGCATGGAGCGCGAAGCGGCGCGCGGCAAGCAGTCCGGGCGCACCCAGGAAATCCAGCGCCTGATCGGCCGCTCGCTGCGCGCCGCTTTTGATTTGCAGGGGTTCGGCGAGCGCACGCTGCACCTCGACTGTGACGTGATCCAGGCCGACGGCGGCACCCGCACCGCATCGATCACCGGCGCCATGGTGGCCGCCTACGATGCCTTTGCGCAGCTGGTGGCGCGCGGTGCGATCGGCGCCGTGCCGCTCAAGCATTTCGTGGCCGCGATCTCGGTCGGGGTCTACCAGGGCATGCCGTTGCTCGACCTCGACTACGCGGAAGACGCCAACTGCGACACCGACATGAACGTGGTGATGACCGACGCCGGTCACTTCATCGAAGTGCAGGGCACGGCCGAAGGTGCCGCGTTCGACCGGGCCGGGATGGACCGCCTGCTCGACCTGGCGCAGGGCGGCATCGCCGATTTGATCGTCATGCAAAAAAACTCGCTGGGCCTGACGGTTTAAAATAGCGCTCATGCCGATGGCGCCACATGTCGGGGCGCCCGCTTTACGATAAGATTCATCCATGACCCAACGTCTCGTGCTCGCCTCAAACAATGCCGGCAAACTCAAGGAATTTGGCGAACTGCTGGCGCCGCTCGGCTTTTGCCTGCTCCCGCAAGGCCAATTGAACGTCCCCGAAGCCGACGAGCCGCACCTCACCTTCGTTGAAAATGCGCTTGAAAAAGCCCGCCATTGCGCGCGCCTGACCGGCCTGCCGGCGCTGGCCGACGATTCCGGCGTGTGCGTGAACGCCCTGGGCGGCGCCCCCGGCGTGCATTCGGCGCGCTACGCGGGCGAGCCAAAATCGGATGCCCGCAACAGCTTGCAACTGATCGCCGACCTGGCCGGCCAGAGCGACAAGTCAGCCTACTATTACTGCGTGCTGGTGTATGTCCGGCACGCCGACGACCCGCAGCCGGTGATCGCCGACGGCGTGTGGCGCGGCGAGATCATCGATACGGCGCGCGGTCAGGGCGGCTTCGGCTACGACCCCCATTTTTGGCTGCCGGAGCTGGGCCAGACCGCGGCCGAACTGTCGCCGCAACAAAAAAACGCCTTGTCGCACCGCGGCCAGGCGCTGCGCAGCCTGATCGGGAAGCTGCGATGATTCCGATCAAGCTGGTAGGCGCCAAGCCGGCCATCGCGATTGCCGGCGCCGCCGGCAGCGCGCTCCAATACCTGCAGCCCGGTTCGCTGAACCTGACGGCCTTGCCGCCGCTGGCGCTGTACATCCATTTTCCCTGGTGCGTCAAGAAATGCCCATATTGCGATTTCAATTCGCATGAAGTGCGCGGCGGCTTTCCGGAACAGGAGTACCTGGACGCCTTGCGGCTGGACCTGGAGCTGGCGCTGCCGCTAATTTGGGGCCGCAAGATCTACACGGTCTTCATCGGCGGCGGCACGCCCAGCCTGATGTCGGCCGCCGGCCTGGATCGTCTGATGTCGGACCTGCGCACCTTGCTGCCGCTGGACGGCGCCGCCGAAATCACGATGGAGGCGAACCCCGGCACCTTCGAGGCCGAGAAGTTCAAGTCCTACCGGGCCAGCGGCATCAACCGCCTCTCGATCGGGATCCAGAGTTTCAACCCGCGCCATCTGCACGCGCTCGGGCGCATCCACGACGACCTTGAGGCGCGCCGCGCGGTCGAAATCGCGCACGCCAATTTCGATAATTTCAATCTCGATTTGATGTACGCCTTGCCCTCGCAGACCCTGGCCGAGGCCAAGTGCGACCTGGATACGGCACTCGCTTTTGCACCGCCCCACCTGTCGATGTACCACCTGACGATGGAGCCCAATACCGTGTTCGCCAAGTATCCGCCGGTGCTGCCCGACGACGACGCCAGCGCCGACATCGAAGACATGATCGCCAGCGAAACGGCGGCGGCCGGCTTTGTCCATTATGAAGTGTCGGCCCATGCGCAGCCGGGGCGGCAGGCGCGCCACAACCTCACGTACTGGCAGTTCGGCGACTACCTCGGGATCGGGGCCGGCGCCCATTCCAAGATTTCGTTTCCGCACCGGGTGCTGCGCCAGGTTCGCTACAAGCAGCCCAAGACCTATCTGGAGCAGGTCAAAGCTGGCAGCCCGGTGTCGGAACAGGCCGAGATCGGGCGCGACGACATGGGTTTTGAATTCATGCTCAACGCGCTGCGCCTGAACGGCGGGTTCGCGCCCAACCTGTTCGGCGAACGCACCGGCTTGAGCATCAATGCGATCGAGCAGACCCTGAACCAGGCCGAGGCCAAGGGCTTGCTGTATCGCGACCATCAGCTGATCAAACCGACCTTGCTGGGCCGGCGCTTCCTCAACGACTTGCAGCAGATGTTCCTGGGCGCCTGAGGCAGCTGCCGGCGCCAATCGCCTTGCCGTGACCGCGGTTGCGGCGCTCGCTCAATGACCTGCGCCCAGGTAGGCGGCGCGCACCGCCGGATCGTCGCGCAGCTTGGCGGCCGGCCCGTGGACCGAGATGCGTCCGTTCTCGAGCACATAGCCGTAGTCGCTGACATTGAGTGCAGCGGCGGCGAACTGCTCGACCAGCAGCATGGTTACGCCGCGATCCTTCAGGCTGGCAATGATGCGGAACACTTCCTCGACCAGAATCGGGGCCAGGCCCATCGACGGCTCGTCGAGCAGGATGACGTCGGGGTTGAGCATGACGGCGCGCGCCATCGCCAGCATCTGCTGCTCGCCGCCGGAGAGGGTGCCGGCAAGCTGGCTGCGGCGCTCCCTCAGGCGCGGGAACAGTTCCAGCGCCTGTTCGAAATCGCGCTGCACGTCGCCCCGCGGCCGGCTGCCGGTGAAACGCGGGAAGGCGCCCAGCAGCAGGTTGTCCGACACGGACAGGGTCGGGAACACCCGCCGCCCCTCGGGCGAGTGCGCCAGGCCGCGGCGCGCGATGCGGTGCGCTTCGAGGCCTGTGATGTCGTGCTGGTTGAGCATCACGGCGCCGCGCTTGGGCTTGATCATGCCGGAGATCGCGCGCATCGTGGTCGTCTTGCCAGCGCCGTTGGAGCCGATCAGGCTGACCACCTTGCCCTTGGGTACGGTCAGCGAAATGCCGTGCAACACATCGACGTTGCCGTAACCGGCGTGAAGATTATCTATGACAAGCATGTGGGTTCTCCTATGCGGCCGTAGCCTGGGGTAGCGGCGGGGCGTCGTGCGCTTCGCCGCCGAGGTAGGCTTCGATCACCTTCGGATCGCACTGCACCTCGGCCGGCGCGCCCTCGGCGATCTTCTGGCCGAAGTCGAGCACCGAGACGCGGTCGCACACGCCCATCACGACGTCCATATGGTGTTCGATCAGGATCACCGTGATGCCGTGCCCGCGAATCTTGCGGATCATCGCCGTCAGCTCCGGCAGGTCGGCCGGCGGCACGCCGGCAGCCGGTTCGTCGAGCAGCAGCAAGGTCGGCGACAGCGCCAGCGCGCGGGCAATCTCCAGCATGCGCTGTTTGCCGTAGGGCAGGTTGCGCGCCTCTTCGTTGCGCAGTTCGCGCAAGCCGACGAAATCGAGCAGGCTGGCGGCCCGCACGCGCGCCTCGTGTTCCTGACGCCGGTAGCGGGCGCTGCCGAAGATCACCTCGAGCAGCGTCGCCGTGTAGGTATGGTTGAGACCGACCATGACGTTCTCTATGGCGCTCATTTCACCGAACAGTTGCACGTTCTGGAAGGTGCGCGCGATGCCTTGCAGCGCGATGTCGGACGAGGTGCGCCCGGCGATCTTGCGGCCGTCGAACTCGACACTGCCGGCGCTCGCCTGGTAGATACCGGTCAGTACGTTCATCATCGTGCTCTTGCCGGACCCGTTGGGGCCGATCAAGCCATGCACGGTGCCGCGCTCGACTCGCAGGTCGACCTGGTTGAGGGCCTTGAGCCCGCCGAACTGCATGACGATGCCGCTGGCATCAAGCAGCGGGCCGCCCGCGCCGGCCGTATGGGGGGCCGGGGTCCAGGCCGCGTCGCCCTGCTCGAGCACCAGGTCGTGCGCCTGCACCCATTGCGGACGGAAGCGTTTCACCAGCACCCGCAGGTAGCCCATGATGCCGTCCGGCAGATAATAGACGACGCCGAGGATCATCAAGCCGAACACGGTCAGGCGATGCTCGGCGATGTCATGCAGCGTGAACGCGAAGACCACGAAGCCGCCCAGCGCCACCAGCGGCACGGCGAGCTGGCGCAGCGTGGTGCGGGTTTTCAGGATGGCATACAGCGCGCCGAGCGCGACGATGCTGCCGATGACCACGGTCAAGGTGCGAAACAGCACGATGTCGGACAGCAGGTTGGGCAACAGCACGACGATGGAGGCGCCGATGAGCGCGCCGCTGCGCGTCTTGCGCCCGCCCAGCGTCACCGCCAGCAGGAACAGGATGGTCAGCTCGAAGTTGAAGGTGTTGGGCGCGATGTATTCCTCGGAGAAGGCGTACAAGCCGCCGGCCAGCCCGGCGAAGGCGGCGCTGATGACGAACGCCAGAACCTTGTTGCGGTACACCGATACGCCCATGCAGTCGCAGGCGACCGGACTGCCGCGCAGCGCCTCGAACGCGCGTCCGATGTGGGATTTGAGCAGGCGCTGTACGACCAGCAGGGCCAGCAGCGCCATGCCGAGCACGAAGTAGTAAAAATCCACCGCCGTGACCTGGTGGCCGAACAGCACCGGCTTTAACACCTTGAGGCCTTGCGGGCCGTTGGTGACGAAGTCCATCTCGTTAATGAGGATCTGTGCGATGGTGCCGAAGGCCAGCGTCACCATTGCCAAATAAGGTCCGGTCACGCGCAGCGCCGGCACCGCCAGCACCGCGCCGAAGGCGGCGGTGATGGCGATGGCGGCCGGCAGCGCAAGCCAGAACGGCAGCCCGACCTTGACGAACAGCACGCCCGCGGCGTAGGCGCCGATCCCGAACAGGCCGGCGTGGCCGAGCGAGACTTCGCCGGTATAGCCGACGACGATATCCAGGCCGTACAGCACGATCGTGTAGATGCCGATCACTACCAGCAGGTGGATATAGTAGGGGTTGGGCACGGCCAGCGGGAACAGGGCGAGGCCGGCCACCGCCAGGGCGAGGGAAATCAGTTTGGCGTATTTCATGGTCAAACCTTTTTGATTGCGGCCTTGCCGAACAGGCCGGCCGGTTTCACCGCGAGCACGGCGAGCAGCAGGATCAGGCCGGGTACGTCCTTGTAGCCGGTGGAGATGTAGAAGCCGGTCAGGGTCTCGGTCAGGCCGAGGATCAAACCGCCGACGACCACGCCCAGCCCCGACGTGAGGCCGCCGATGATGGCCACGGCGAATGCCTTGAGACCGAGCGAGGCGCCCATGCTGGCCCCGGTCAGCGTCAGTGGCGCGATCAGCACGCCTGCGAAAGCTGCGGTGGCGCACGACAGCGCATAGGAGAACGTGATCACCTGGCTGGTGTTAATTCCCATCAGGCCGGCCGCGTCGCGATCGGCGGCGGTCGCCACCACCGCCTTGCCGTAGATCGATTTGCGATTGAACAGCTCGACCGCCAGCATCAGCGCGATGGCGCCGACCACCACGATGATCTCCATCGGCAGCACGTTGGCGCCGAACAGGTGGAGCGGCGCTTCGGATACCGGCGACGGAAACTTCAGGTCTTCATTGCCCCAGATGTTCTCGGCGACGTTTTTCATGATGATGCCGAACGCGATCGTGGCCATGATCCAGCCTTCGGACTTGATCTTGAGCGCGGGGCGCACGGCGAGTCGTTCGACGGCGATGCCGTAGAGCGCGCCGGCCAGCAGCACGACCGGAATCATGAGCCAGAAATTGACGTGGCCGACGATGGTCAGGCCGATCAGCGCGCCCACCGCCAAGGCTTCGCCCTGGCCGAAATTGAGCGTGCCCGAGGTGGCGAATGTAAGCTGATAACCGAAGGCGATCACCGCGTAGATCATGCCGAGCGCGATGCCGCTAAAAAGAATTTGCAGTAGTGCATCCATGGGACGACTCCAGTGGAAAATAAAAAAACCGGGAGGGGGAGGCGGGAACGGCGGCCGGGAGGGGCCGCGTCCCCGCGTCCGGGTTCGGGCCGCACCCGCGGGTGCGCCCCGAACCTTGCTTACTTGACGGCTTTTTTCTTGTCGGCGTCGTAGGCAAACACGACATGACCGCCCTTGACCTCGCCCATCACCGGCACGCTGATGTCGTCGATCGC
>JANPCW010000836.1:0-4648 GCA_031431155.1 Janthinobacterium sp.
GAACAGCAGCAGCGCCAGCGGCGCTGCCAGACCGAGAATGGTCGCGGCCAGGCGCACCCGGCGCTTCAGCGGCGGCACCGTGCCGGTGTACTGGAACGACAGTTGCGCCGTCAGCAGGGCGACGATGGTGACCGTCATCGCCAGTGCCGTGACGATGCTTTGCGAATAGAAAAAATTGGTCAACACCAGGAAGAAACTGAGGAAGATCACCACGAACAGGTCGCGCCTGGCGTGCATTTCCAGCAGTTTGAACACCAGCAGCAGCGCCAGCATGGCCACGCCGGCATCGCGCCCGAGCAGGGTGTGGAAACTGCTGTACACGCCGCCCATCGACACCAGCGACACCGGTAAAAGCAGCCACAGCGGCGGCATGCGCTTGCCTTGCAAGGTGAGCAGGGCGCGCCACAGCAGGGTCGCCGCGCACATGGCGGTGATCCAGGGCGGCAGATGGCCGGCGTGCGGCGCCAGCACCAGCACCGAACTGAACAGCAATACCAGGGTGTCGGCCTTGTCGCGCGTGAGCGGCGCAGGAAGTTGGCGCCAGCGCCAAAGCGTTGCGACCGCGCCCGGCCGGATCATGGCGGCGCTCCCGGCTCGCCGAACAGCGCCAGTGCCTGCAGACATGCAGCGCGATGCGCCGGACCCGATGCCGGCGCCAGATCGAGCTGGCCCAGCCGAAACGCATAGGGCAGGGCGCGCTGTTCCGCTTCCAGCACCCAGCGCGTCATGCGCGAGAGCCGCAGCTCGAGCTGCATGGTCGCCGGCAAGCACCCGAAATCGAGGCACAGCTGCTCCCGGGCGCCACCTTCGAAATGCTTGGTTACCAGTTGCCCGCCCAGCGCGGGATCGAAGCGGGCAATCTGACGCCACGCCAGGTGGCGCAGCGGGTCGCCGGCCTGGTAGCTGCGGATGCCGGCGAAATTATCGTTGCCGGCCCGGCCTGCGCCATCGTTGTGCGAATCGTCCACCATCGGCAGCGGCGGCATTTGCGCTAGCGCTTCCGGGAACGGGTAGACCAATACTTTCAGGTCGGGGGTCCAATAGCTCCAGGCCCGGAACAGGCCGAGCGGGAAGCGCGTGACCAGCTTGGCCCGCGGCGATGGCAGCCAGCCGCGCTGCTCGGTTGGGCTCGACAGCAGCACCGATGCGGTGCTGTGCGCGGGGGCGTCGGTCACGTGCAGCGGGTTTGCGGCGGATGCGAAATCGATCCGAATCGCAAAACGATCAAGCGCGCTACGGTTGATCAGGTTGAGCGCGAAGCGCGCGTTTTCGCCGGCAAACACGGGCTGGGCCTGGCCCGCCGACAGGTGCAGGTATGCCAGGTTCTTGAAGGTCAGGTAGATATCGACGATGGCGCAGGCCGCCATCGCAAACGTCAATGCGAAGCCCAGACCAAGCTGGTAGTTGAGTGCGCCGATTAGTAAAATCACCAGCAGGGCGCCGAACGCCAACCCGGCCCGGGTCGGCACGATGAACACCCGGCGTTGATGCAGGTAGACTTCGCCTGGCTCGGCGCCATGCAGCCGGAACAGCCATTGATCGAGTTTCTTGCGCAACAGCTTGGTCAGTGGACTCGACATTTGGCGCCCGCGCACTCAGACCGGCACCGACTTTTGCAGCTGCAACACCAGGTCGCGGCTGGCCAACGCCGCCCCGTACGCCGATTTCACAGGGCGCAGCCGGTGCGCGCACACCGGCACCAGCACCGCCTGCACGTCTTCCGGAATCACGTGGTTGCGTCCTTCCAGCGCGGCCCAGGCGCGCGCCGCCTGCAACAGCGCGATCGCGGCGCGCGGACTGAGCCCTTCTGCGAACAGGCCGTTCTGGCGCGACGCCTGCACCAGCGCCTGCACATAGTCGATCAGCGAGGGCGAGCAATGGATCTGGTGCAGGGCTTGCCGGGCGGTGGCCAGTTCGGCCGGCGACATCGCGGCCGGCAGCGCCTTGAGCAGGGTGCGCCGGTCTTCGCCCATCAGCAGCGCACGCTCGGCCTGCGGGTCCGGGTAGCCCAGCGACAGGCACATCAAAAAGCGGTCCAGCTGGGATTCGGGCAGCGGGAAGGTGCCGACCTGGTGCGCCGGGTTTTGGGTCGCAATCACGAAAAAGGGCTCAGGCAGGCGGTGGGTGACGCCGTCGGCCGTGACTTGGTGCTCCTCCATCGCCTCCAGCAAGCCCGATTGGGTCTTGGGCGTGGCGCGGTTGATTTCATCGGCCAGCAGCACCTCGGTGAAGATCGGGCCGGGATGGAACACGAAGCCGCCCGTGTCGCGCTGGTAGATCGAGATGCCGGCCACGTCGGCGGGCAGCAGATCGCTGGTGAACTGGATCCGGTTCAATTTCAAGCCCAGCGAAATGGCCAGCGCATGGGCCAGCGTGGTCTTGCCCACGCCCGGCACGTCCTCGATCAGCAAATGGCCGCCGGCCAGCAGGCAGGTCAGCGCCTGCTTGATCTGCAAATTCTTGCCAACCACGATCTGGCCCACCTGGAGCGCCACCGCATGCATTTTTGTGAACATGATGTTTTCTTTGAGTGAAGCAAACGCTTAAATCCGGTACGCAGGCCGCGCGCGAAATGGCGAAATGTGCCAGCATGTTAAATTAGCGTCATCGGCACACTTTTTCTTGAGCGCCTTAACGATTTTGCCAACTGAGCCTGCCGACGATTCTATGCGAGAACGGGGCACGGAGTAAGATAATGATGCACGCTGGACAGAAACGAGCGACATGAGCACAGCAATTTACAGTCACCCTGATTGCCGACGCCACGAAATGGGCGAGTGGCATCCCGAATCGCCGGCGCGCCTGCAAGCCATTGACGATCAACTCATTGCAGCCCGCATCGACGGCTTGCTGGAACAGCGTGAAGCGCCGCTGGCCGACCTGGCCGACATTGCGCGCATCCACACTCCCGGCGCGATCGCCCTGGTGCGCGACAATGTGCCCAGCCTGCCCGGGCAGTACTATCCGCTCGATGGCGACACCTTGCTCAACCCCTACAGCTACCAGGCAGCCTTGCGCGCAGCCGGCGCGACCGTGGCCGCCACCGATGCGGTCATCGCGGGCGAGCTCGATAACGCATTTTGCGCGATCCGCCCGCCCGGCCATCACGCGCGGCCCTCGGAACCGATGGGATTTTGCATGTTCAACAATGTCGCGATCGGCGCCAGGCGCGCGCTGGACGTGCATGGCTTGCAGCGGGTGGCCATCGTCGATTTCGATGTGCACCACGGTAACGGCACGGCCGAATCGTTCAGGCACGATCCGCGGGTGCTGATGGTGAGCTTCTTCCAGCATCCGTTTTACCCGTTTAGCGAGCTCGATCCGGTCAGCGCCACCAGCGTCAATATCCCGGTGCCGGCATATGCCGATGGGACTCTGGTGCGCGGCCTGATCAGCGAACACTGGCTGCCGGCACTGCACGCGCACAGGCCGGAAATGATCTTCATCTCAGCCGGTTTCGATGCGCACCGCGAAGACGACATGGGAGGGATGGGGCTGGTCGAGGCCGACTTCGCGTGGATCACGCGCCAAGTCATGGCGATCGCCAGGCAATACAGCAAAGGCCGCATCGTCAGTTGCCTCGAAGGGGGCTACAACTTGTCGGCGCTGGGGCGCAGCGTGGTGGCCCACCTCAAGGTGCTGGCCGAACTCGATTAAGGCGGCAATATCGGGTGTTTCAATTCAAGCGGGCCGCAACCGGTAAAATAGCGGCTCGATTGAACGATTTTGAAAGCAAGAGCATGGCAATACAATGGTATCCCGGACACATGAACGCTGCCCGCAAGAAAGCGGCGGAGGCGATGGAAAACGTCGATCTGGTGATCGAAGTGCTCGATGCCCGCCTGCCCGAGGCCAGCTGCAATCCGATGGTCGAGCAATTGCGCCTGTTCCGCCAGCGCCCGTGCCTGAAAATCCTGAATAAGACCGACCTGGCCGACCCGGCGGCGACCGCGGCCTGGAGCGCCTACTTCAATGCGCAGGAAGGCGTGACCGCGTATCCGATGACAACCAAGAAACCGGCCGACGTGGCGCGCATCCCCGAGCTGTGCCTGTCGCTGGCCCCGCACCGCGGCGTGCCGACCAAGCCGCTGCGCATCATGATCATGGGCATCCCGAACGTGGGCAAATCGACATTGATGAACGCGCTGCTCAAAAAGCGCGTGGCCAAGGTCGGCGACGAGCCGGCCGTGACCAAGATGCAGCAAAAACTCTATCTCGGCAAGAACACGATCCTGATCGACACCCCCGGCATGCTGTGGCCCAAGATCGCGCACCCTAGCGACGGCCTGATGCTCGCGGCCAGCCACGCGATCGGCTCGAACGCCCTGATCGAAGAAGAAGTGGCTGTGTTCCTGGCCGATTGCCTGCTGGCGCGCTACCCGCAACTGCTGGCGGCCCGCTACGGCCTCAACACCGAAGCGATGGATGGCGTGTCGGTGGTCGAAGGCGTGGCGGCGCGGCGCGGCTTCCGCCAAAAAGGCGGCGACCTCGATTTCGAGAAAGCATCCCACACCCTGTTGCTGGACTATCGTAGCGGCGCGCTTGGACGCATCAGCCTGGAAACGCCCGAAACGCGCGCCATTCTGCTCGCCGCCTACGAAGTCGAGCAAGGCCTCAAAGCTGAAAAAGCCGCCGCGCTGGTTGCCGA
>JANPCW010000837.1:0-1945 GCA_031431155.1 Janthinobacterium sp.
TTAGACTGATTCCATGGCAATAGTTGAGCAAGTTACCCTGATAAACGCACCGGTCGATCTGGTGTACCGCATATCGCAAGACAACGTGGTGCGCTATGAATGGGACCCGGCACCGGAACAGCTATCGTTGGTATCGAGCAACGGCCTGCCCGGCGATGGGCAATTCGCGGTCGGCGCCCAAGTGCAAAAACGCACCGGGTTCGGGATCGAAATCACGGTCGACTACGTGCAGCTGACCCTGCCCATGAGCGCCGAAATCAAGATGATTGCCGGCCCCAAGTTTCTCGACAGCTACTCGGGGTCGTGGATGTTCGAAGAGCGCAGCCCGACCCATACGTTCGCCACCTTCCGCTACACCATTTGCGCCAAGCCAACCTTGTTGCGCTGGCCGATCGAACAGATCGCGGCCCTCTATCTTTCGGTGACAGCAAAAAAACGCCTGGCAGCGTTGAAGGATTACTGCCAGAAGCGTTACTTGATCGGTGGCGGGAAAGTACTCCCCAAACGGAAGAAACCGATTCCCAGGTTCTAGACGCTCGTCGTCGCTCAGACGCTACGCCGCGCCCAGCCATCAACAAGTCAACTGCGCAATGGTTTCCACCCCTTTCGCAATGACGCTTATTCCCAGCTTGTACCCATCACGATGATGGTACGACAAGGCCGGGTAAACGCAGCGAACTGTCAGCCTTGCCGTAAGATTGCTAAATTCAAGCGATTCTTCAAGTCATCAATGTCAGCCGCGTCGTGCGCAAAGTTTCCGCAATCTGTGCTACTTTCTGACTGCTTGACCGGTTTTTCAGTCCGAATCAATTGGAAGCAGCTCAGGAAGGAGCTTGTCATGCTGAACGGTGGTTGCTTTTGCGGTGCGCTGCGCTACCAGACTGAAGGCACACCGTTTGATCAGACAATCTGTCACTGTTCGATCTGCCGTCGAACGACCGGTGCGCCATTTGTTGCATGGTTTAGCGTGCCTCGGTCCCAGTTCCGGCTCACGCAAGGCACGCCCGCGCGCTTGCGCTCATCGCCAAAGGGGACGCGCAGTTTCTGTCCGCAGTGCGGCACGCAACTCACGTTCGAGCACGCCGACGCGCCGCACGAAATCGACGTCACGACATGCAGCCTTGACGAACCCGAACGGTTGCTACCAGACGATCACACGCATACCAACAGCAAGCTCGGGTGGATCAAGCTGGCCGACGGTCTGCCCGAATATGGCCAAGCACGGCCCAAAACGTGATTTTCCGCCGTCAGCTGGTTGCTGAGGCGTGGGCAATTCGCCCCAACGCTGCACGCTGTGTACCGCTTGAGCCACACCCATGATTTCTAACCCCTTATGGTTTTTACTGGTTGGCGGTTTGCTGCTCTTCATGGGACTCACCTCGTCCAGACTTAAACTGTTGCCCGTCACGCCCGCCATCATCTATCTCGCGGCGGGCTTGTTGTTGGGTCCTAGCGTGCTCAATTTATTTCACTTCAATCCATTGGAGGAATCGGCGCTGCTGGAGACATTGACCGAAGTTGCCGTATTGATTTCGCTATTTTCTGCCGGCGTCAAAATGCCGGCACCAGTCAACTTCACGCGATGGCGCGCACCGGTCCTGCTGGCGACCGTGTCGATGACGGCCAGCGTCGCGATGGTGGCCGCCTTTTGCTACTATGTGTTTGGCTTCCCGCCAGGCGCATGCATATTGCTCGGCGCCATCGTCGCACCCACCGATCCGGTGCTGGCGACCGATGTGCAGATTCGTCACCCCGGTGATCACGACCAGCTGCGTTTCACCCTCACCTGCGAGGCAGGCATGAACGACGGCAGTGCCTTCCCGTTTGTGATGCTGGGCCTTGGGCTGCTCGGTCTGCATGACCTTGGCGAAACGGGGATGCGCTGGGCTTTGTTGGACGTGTTGTGGGCCACATTGGCCGGAATCGCGCTCGGTGTGGTGTCGGG
>JANPCW010000838.1:0-2838 GCA_031431155.1 Janthinobacterium sp.
CGCTGTGTCGGCTTGCCCGTTGCCGGCATCAAGTGTACAGTCCTTGCTTTTAAGGCTTAGTTGGAATGACAAACATGAACGAGAAGGCAATCCAGAATTCTTATTGGGACGATTGGTTACAAGAGGCGCAGGTCGCCGGCGTGGCGGCACCGCTGGCAAAACTGGGGATGGAAGTGTTGCGGGCGCACCGCAAAAACCGCTGGCCCAAGGAATTCCTCGGGCAGGAAGAGGATGGACCGGCAATGATCACGATGTGCCTGGAAGAGCCGGCGGAGACCGAGTTGTTTTTCGTCGAGAACCTGTACCCGTACGATACGGCCTTGATCGAGACCACGCGCACGCGGCTCGGCTTGGCATAACCGTTGGCGTAAACCTTCGAACTGGATTACGCCTGCAGCGGTTCGAAAATGGCGCGCAAGTCGTCAGGCGTGATCTGGAGGTTTTGCGCGTCGCCATCGGCCAGGATCGCGCTTGCCAACGCTGCCTTCTTTTGCTGCAGTAGCTGGATTTTTTCTTCCAGCGTGCCCTTGGCGATCAGTTTGTAGACGAATACCGGCTTGTCCTGGCCGATGCGCCACGCGCGGTCGGTGGCCTGGTTTTCAGCGGCCGGGTTCCACCACGGATCGTAGTGAATCACCGTGTCGGCGGCCGTCAGGTTCAGGCCGACGCCGCCCGCTTTCAGACTGACCAAAAATACCGGCACCTCGCCGCTCTGGAACGAGCGCACCGCGCCCGCACGGTCCTTGGTTTGGCCGGTGAGCAAGGCATACTCTATGTTGCGTGCTTGTAATTCGGCTTCGATCAGGGTCAGCATGCTGGTGAACTGCGAAAAAATCAGGATCTTGCGGTTTTCCCCCAGCAACTCGTCTAGCATTTCCAGCAACTGGACCAGCTTGGCCGATGCTGCTCCATCATGCCCGCCCTTGCTTAGCAGGCGCGGGTCGCAGCAGACCTGGCGCAGCTTGAGAAGCGCCTCCAGGATGATGATGTGGCTGCGTGCAACCCCCTTCTGCTGGATGGCGTTGCTCACCTTCTTATCCATCGCCAGGCGCACCGTTTCATACAGGTCGCGCTGGGCGCCGCTCAAGGTGATCGAGCGCACCACCTCGGTCTTGGGCGGCAATTCCTTGGCGACCGTATCCTTGGTGCGTCGCAGCATGAAAGGCTTGAGGCGCCGTGTCAGGAAGGCGCGCCGCGCCGCGTCGCCGACCCTTTCGATCGGGTGACGAAAATCGCGGTTGAATGCCTTTTCGTGGCCCAGCAGGCCCGGCAACAAGAAATGAAACTGCGACCACAGTTCGCCCAAATGGTTTTCCAGCGGCGTGCCGGTCAGGCACAAGCGGTGTCGTGCCTGCAGCAGGCTGGCCGTTTGCGAAGCGCGCGAGCGCGGGTTCTTGATGTAATGCGCCTCATCCAGAATCAACAGGTGAAAGGGCTGCAGGCGCAGCTTGTCTTCGTCGCGCGGCAGCAGCGCATAGGTGGTCAGCACGATGTCGGCCTGCGCCATCTGCTCGAAGCGGTCAAAGCGCTCCGCCCCATGCAGCAACATCACGCGCAGCGACGGGGCAAAGCGGGCGGCTTCGTCTTGCCAGTTGCCCATCAGGCTGGTTGGCGCCACCACCAAAGCCGGCCGGTCGAGGCGTCCCGCTTCCTTTTCCAGCAGGATGTGGGCCAGGGCTTGAATCGTCTTGCCCAGGCCCATGTCGTCGGCCAGAATGCCGGCCAGGTTGAACTCGCGCAAGAACTGCATCCAGGCCAAACCTGCGCTTTGATAATCGCGCAAAGTGGCGTTGAGCCCGATCGGCGCGGCCACCGCTTGAATCCCGTCGAAGCGGCCCAGTTTGTCAGCCAGCGCGCCCATGCGCTCGCCGCCCAGCCAGCGCAGACTGGCGTGCCCGGCCAGTTCGGCCAGGCGCGCCGCGTCCAGCGTGGATAGCCGCATTGCGCCGCCGGAACCGGCGCCGAAATACAGTTCGCCCAGCGCGGAGAGGATTAGCTTGATCCTGCCCCATGGCAGCGCAACGCGCAAGCCATCGGGCAAGGCCAGCATCATTTCATCGTCGTCGGCATGGCCGGCCAGCAGCTTGGGGTCGAAATCATGGGGCGCGCTGCGGATCAGCTCGACCAGCAGCGGCAGCAAGGCGATCCTTTTTTGCCCCACCACGATGCCGAGTTCCAAGTCGAACCAGGCGTTGCCGCCGCTCTCGTCGAGGTCCGCATACCAATCGTCGACGGCAACGACGTCGTAGCGATAATGGCGCATTTTCTTGATATTCCAGCCTGCCTGCTGCAGCGCTGGCAGCGTGCTATTGGCAAACTTGATCCAGGCCGAACTGCTTGGCAACACGAGTGCGCCTTGGATCGGTTTCAAGCTGATGTTCTCTTGCGACGGGGCGCAAAAACCGGCTTGCCTTAGTTGTCGCATAGCATCGCGCACCGGGTTCATGTGCTGCAGCAGGGCCTCGATCCAGGCCGGTGCCGCCGCACTTGGCGCTGCATCGTTCTCGATGTCGGCCGCTGCCTGCTGTCCATCGTACGAGCCGACCAGCATGGCATAGTCATGCCAGAGCGGGCTGGCCAAGGCTTTACCGGCGTGATCGACGCGCTGCGCGACAGAACCAAGCAAGAGCTCGGTTCTGATGTGCAGCGGATACAAAATGGCTTCCTGTTGGCTACTTGGAACCGGCAGCAGCGCGGCCAGTCCGGCGCCACACAATTGACCGAGGACGGCCGCGGCATTCTTTTTTTCCAGGGCCGGCGTTTGGCGCACCAGCGCAAGCAGGGTCGCGTCGGATGCGCACTCGTCGCTGGACGGGATCAACTGGCCGCACGCGTGCT
>JANPCW010000839.1:0-5370 GCA_031431155.1 Janthinobacterium sp.
AAAGCCTATGTCGTGCCGCAGCAATGGCGCGAAGTGATCGAGCGTCTGCAATGGAACGGCGTCGAAATGACGCGGATCGAAGCGCCGACCGCGGTCCAGGCCCAGTTCTACCAGATCACGACCGTGACCACCCGTGCCGACCCCTACGAAGGCCATATGTTCCACGACGCGATGGAACTGGAAACGCGCAACGCAACATTCGAGCTTGGCGCCGGTGACGTCATCATTTCCTTGGACCAGGCGAACGCGCGTTACGCGATCGAAACCCTGGAGCCGCAAGCACACGACAGTTTTTTCCGCTGGGGATTCTTCAACAGCATCCTTGAGAAAAAGGAAGCGTTCTCCGATTATGTGTTCGAAGATCTGGCGCTCGAGCTGCTGCGCGATGAACCTCAGCTCAAACTGCAATTTGACAATTGGAAAGCGGCCAACCACGATCTCGCCAAAGACCAGGAGGCGGTACTCGGGTTCATTTTTCAACATTGCAAGCGCTACGCAGAACCGGAATGGCGCCGCTATCCCGTGCTCTCGATGTTCTGAGCCGCAGCGTTAAAGCACTTACTGCCGGTCCGGTTTTGGTGGCTTGAGCGAAAAGCAGTGGCGGCCCTGGCCGTGCGCCCACGCGCCCGGGCCGCCATTGAAGGATCTGGGCTGTTGCCCGGAATCGCCGGCAAATACGGCACATAGCCGGTAAGCTCGCGCATCCTGAACTTCGTAGCCGTAAGGCAGCTTTGATTCGGGGTCGCTTAGGTCCACGCGCAGACCCGGCTCCACGCTCAGGACCGCCAGATCGTGGGGCAGCGTGTTGGCGTGACGGCGCCAGTATTCATCGATGGCGAGCGAAATCGTATTCAAGTCGCCGGCGCGCCGCTGGTCGAGCTTGCGTTGCCGCTGCACGCCGGGCGGATCAAGCAGAACCACCCCCGCAACGATGGCGCCGAGCACCACCAACGACACGGCAGCCGCTAACGGCGCGACCTTGCCGGACTGGCTCATGGGGTGCGCTCCACGCGCCGCAAGTCGGACAGGTAATAGCCAAAAATGGTGCCGGCGATGATGGCCACGGTCGCCACCTTGAGCAGGAAGCGCGAAGCCAATTCGCCGCCCAGGACGTTATAGACCAGCGTTGTCAGGTCTCCGATCAGGATGGCCGCGGCGATGAATAAGGTAATGTAGGTGAGCCAGCGGCGCACCGGCGAGAGCCGCTTGACAGGGTCGTTGGCGACCTGTTGGCCGGCATGCCAGGATGCCCACAAAAACACCGGAAAGGCAATCACCAAGGAAGCGATCGACCAGCGCATGCCATCCATGTGGAACGCGCCATTTTGCGCCATAGCGGGGTCCGGCAAAGCGCGGTTGATGAAGTCGAATGACAGGCTGCCCAAGTGATAGGCGCTAAAGTACAGCGTGCTAAAGATAATCAAATACAAGAACGCCTCTTGGGCGGACAGCGCCACCCTCGGTTTTGGAACCGGGATCGGGAAAGCTGTGTCGGCGAACAGGTCAAGTGCGCTCTTGATCTGGTCGGCTGGCCATCCCGCTTCCCGCAGCACAGCGTCAATTTGTTGTTTCGATGCGTGCTGCAACGCGTCTTTTACGAACGCGTCGAGTTCATTGGTGGCAACCGCCATTCTGTCTCCCGATTGATCGGACTAAAGAATGGTCACAGTAGCATGATTTCGACGTGCCTGGGCCCTTGCGCCCTTGGCAGCCGGCGCGAACTAGCGGCGATGGCCTCGGTGCCCGCGGTGGCCGCCACCCCAGTGGGTGCCGAACCCAAAGTTCAAACCAATTGAAACCGGAATCGGATTGTAATATTGCGGCGCACCATACACAGGTTGCGGTACATACACCGGCTCCGTCGGATAGACATAGACGGGCGCGGGCGTGTCGATGATGCGACCCTGTGCATCCCTGCGCACCGGCTCTACCGACACGACGCGCCATTGATGCGGATCAACCGGGACCTGCGAGTAGGCCTGGGTTCGATAGTTGGCTGGCGCTGGCGGCGCCACCACGCAGCCAGCGAGCGCGACCGCTGCAAGAACCAAAACGATCAAGCGTGTCATTGCCAATTCTCCTATCCTGATTCACCACTATAGGAAAAATTTGCCTATCTTGCAAAATTTTTACCCGTTGTTACACTTTCGCAGGAAGCGCAACGATCAGGGCGCCTGCGTTAGCGCTGGCGCACCACCATCAAGCCGGCGCGCAATCCGACCCTGACATCAGGGTTCGGGAACACCACCAATTCTTCCGGGTGTTTGACGGTGTAGACAGTCGCGCCGTCGGTGGCGATCACCGCGCCTTGCGCCAGCGCCGTGAAGTTTTGCGTGCTGCAGTCAAATCCCATGCGGAAATCGTCGCTCAGTTTGATCACTTCCAGCGCGTCCGCGAACTGGTGCGGCTCGGCGCTTACCACACCGGAGGCCGCGCCGCGCAGCAAGCCGCCGAGCGCCTGTTCGACCTCGGCAAACAGGCTCAGGTCGTTCTGTCCAAGGCTGCCCACGCGGCCCAGTTCGACCGTGCTGGCGGCTGCGCCAAAGTGTTCGGCGCAGTAGTAGCTATAGGTGCCGGCGGACGCCGGGTTCATGATGATGGCACCGATTCCCGCCTGGCCCAGCCAACCGATCAAGGCGGCCTTGGCCGGGGGCGCGATCAGGTCGGGCACGATGGCAAACGTCGGATACAGCGAAGGACGGATCGCCGTATGCAAATCGAGATGCCAGCGCAGCGGGCCGGCGTTATCGAAAAAAGCCGCGCTGGCGCGCACCATGGTGTCGGCCCGCTCGGCTTCGAGCGCGCTGCCCAGGGCGCCGCGCGGGTCCCGGAACAGGCGGTTCAGATCGGCGTCGATAAAGCGCTTGCCGGCGCGGATTGCCCCCAGGTTGCCGACCACGACCAGCAAGTCCACGGCCAGCTGCGCCGGTTCGAGCGACAACGCGTCCAGCACATGCGCCAGCACTTCAATCGGGCCGGTCTCGTCGCCATGGACCCCGACCGAGACCAGCACGCTGGAGCGCGCCGGCGCACCCAATGCATTGATTTGCAAGATACCCGGGGCCGGCAATTGCACCGCGAAACCGGCATCGGCAAAGCGCCCGGCGATGGCGCTGAAATCGGCTTCGGCCAGCGCCCGCACCGCCTGCGGGACCGCGCCGGCGGTCACCGAGGGCACGTCGGATGACTCAAGACGCTCCATCTGCCCGTTACGCCGCGACGGGGGTTGCAGAAGTCGCTTCCGACAGGGCCCAGACATCGAGCATCGCCTGCTCCAGGTCGTTTGCAGCAGGGTAGCCGGACAAGCTCATCGCATTGGCCACCGCGTCAACCGCATCGGTGGCGGCGCTGCCGCCACCCGAGCGCTGCAGCACTTGCGTGAGCAGGCGCTGTTGGGTGCGGCGCAAAGCGTGCTGCGCATAGTTGCGCAACTGTTCTTGCGAGGCGCTGTACGGCGCCAGTTTCAGGCCGCGTTCAAGGGTATCGATCCCGGCCTGGCTGCGCAGGACCAATCCGACCTGGAGCAAGGCGGCCAGATCCATGCCGGCCGGACGCGTCACCGACAGCGCCGCGAACAGGAATTGTGCCACGCCTTCGATCGCATCGACTGCTTTCCAGGCTTGCACGAACGGCGTGCGCAGCATCGGCAGGCTGTCCGCTTCGGCCGCGCCGGCCGGCATCAACTGCGCGACCATCTCCGGCCGGCTAAACAGGCGGGCCAGCTCGTCCAGGCCGCCCGCTTGATTCAGTTGCTCGGCCGGCACCGACAACACGCCTTCGATCACGGCTTGTTGCAGCACGCGGGTGCGGGCATCGACTTTGATCGAGACCGCGCGCGGTACTTGCAGCGCGTCCGCGTCGAGCGCATCGAAGGTGGTGGCCAGGTGCAGGGCCGACCAGGCTTGGCCCCAGGCGCAAATGACGTCAGCTTCGTCCACCTGGTGCACGGCGGCCAAGTCGCGGATCATCAGCGGCCCGCAACGGTTGACCGACTCGTTGGCCAGCACGGTGGCCAGGATCGCGTTGGCCAGCGGGTGGTCCAGCGCGCTGCGGCTTGCCACCAACGCAGGCGGGAAATACGGCTTGAGGATAGCCTCGGCCCAGCCCGCATCGAGCAGCGGCCTGGCCGACAGGATGCGCTTGAAGCGGTTTTTCACGTTCGCGACCACCACCGCCAACTCAGGCGTGGTCAGGCCGCGCCCGTCGGCCTTGCGGCGCGCCAGTTCGGCCGGCGTGGGCAGTTGCTCGAGGTCGCGCGACAGCGCCCCCTCCTCGTCCAGGCTGGTGATCAGAGCGGCATAACCATCCTGCACGGCAGTGTCCGATTGGGCCTGCAGCTCGCGCACCAGCAGGTGCGTTTGCAGC
Source organism: Janthinobacterium sp. (assembly GCA_031431155.1). GTDB lineage: Bacteria > Pseudomonadota > Gammaproteobacteria > Burkholderiales > Burkholderiaceae_D > JANPCW01. Next base: position 4,366 of record JANPCW010000839.1, read on the forward strand.
GTATTGTCGCGCAGGACCAGGCGCTCGATGTCGTCGGTCATCTCGCCCAGCGCACGGTTGCGCTCGGCTTCGCTGAGGGTACCGGCATTGACTTCGACGTCGAGCCAGATCTTCACATTCACTTCATGGTCGGAACAATCGACCCCGGCCGAATTGTCGATCGCGTCGGTGAAGATATGACCGCCGGCCAGGGCGAACTCGATGCGGCCCGGCTGGGTCGCGCCCAGGTTGCCGCCTTCGGCCACAACCTTGCAGCGCAACTGGTTGCCGTCGACCCGGATCGCGTCATTGGCGCGGTCTTTTACCTGCGCGTGCGTCTCGGTGGAAGCCTTGATGTAGGTACCGATGCCGCCGTTGTAGAACAGGTCGACCGGCGCCAGCAGGATGCGGTGCATTAGCTCGTCCGGCGCCAGCTGGGTCTCCTCGATATCGAGCGCGGCCCGGATTTGCGGCGACAGCGCGATGCTGCGCGCCGAGCGCGGGTAGACTCCGCCGCCGGCCGAAATCAAGTCCTTGTTGTAGTCTTCCCACGAGGAGCGCGGCAAGGCGAACATGCGGGCCCGCTCGTCGAACGAGACTGCAACGTCCGGGGTCGGATCGAGGAAGACATGGCGATGGTCGAAGGCCGCCACCAGTTTCAACTGGCGCGACAGCAGCACGCCGTTGCCGAACACGTCGCCCGACATGTCGCCCACCCCGGTCATCGTGATCGGCGTGCTGCTCAGGTCGTGATCGAGTTCGTAGAAGTGGCGCTTGACCGCGTCCCACGCGCCCTTGGCGGTGATCCCGAGTTTCTTGTGGTCGTTGCCGTTCGAGCCGCCCGAGGCGAACGCGTCGCCCAGCCAGAAGCCGCGCTCGACTGCGATCCCGTTGGCGATGTCGGAGAAAGTCGCCGTGCCCTTGTCGGCCGCGACCACCAGGTCCGGATCGTCCTGGTCGTAGCGCACCGTGTCGGGCGGTGCGATGATCGCGCCGCGCACCCGGATGTCGGTCAGTTCCAGCAGG
>JANPCW010000840.1:0-3270 GCA_031431155.1 Janthinobacterium sp.
TTCAAGCCCATGCGCTCGGCTTCGCGGTTCATCAGGATCACGAAGGCGGCTTCGTCGCCGGCCACCGCTTCGGCCAGCGCGACGGCCGCATCGTTACCCGATTGCACCATCAGGCCGTGCAGCAAATCGTCGATCTTGACCGGCACCGCCGGATCGATAAACATTTTCGAGCTGCTGGCATCGACTTTCCACGCCCTGACCGATACATTGACCATTTGGTTGATGTCGAGTTTCTTTTCCTTGATGGCGGCAAATGTCAGGTAGGCCGTCATGATCTTGGTCAGCGAGGCCGGCTCGACACGCGCATTCGGGTCTTGCGAGGCGATGATCTGGCCGCTGGTAGCGTCCAGCAGCAGCCAGGATTTGGCGGCAATCGTTGGAGGGGGCAGGCTTTGCGCAAATGCAGCAGACAGGAACAAGACACTGGAAGCCAGTGCCGCTAACAATTTTTTCATGGGAGAATGTTCGGATAAGTGGTGAATGCGTGGGGCAATCCCGGTGCCGGTGCCGGGCATTGCCGCGTGTGAAAAGAGCGCCAATTATATAACTTTAGAGCGCACTGTCGGCGTCCCGTTGCCACAGCTGGATCACCATGTTCTTGATGAGCTGTAGCTTGCGATGGAAAAAATGGTCGGCGCCGGGGATCACGATGACGGCAATTTCCTGCGGGCGCACCCAGTCGAACACTTGCTTCAAAGTGATCGTGTCGTCAAGCTCGCCGTGGATCAGGATCGTATCGGCAGGCACTTCGGGCATTGGCCATTTCCCGGCTGCGCTGCCCACCAGGACCAGCCGTTCGGCCGGGTTGCGCTGCGCGATCAGGCGCTGCTGCAACTGCGCCTGCACGAAGGTGCCGAACGAAAAACCGGCCAATGCGAAGGGCAGGCCAGGGTAATGCGCCTGCAGGTGCGTCAGCAGCACTTGCATGTCGTCCGTTTCGCCGCGGCCGTCGTCGTGCACGCCCTCGGAACTGCCGACCCCGCGGAAATTCATGCGCGCTGCCACATAGCCCAGCGTCACAAAGGTGCGCGCCAGGGTTTGCGTCACTTTGTTGTCCATCGTGCCGCCGTACAGCGGATGCGGGTGCGCGATCAGGGCGATGCCGCGCGGCGGCGTGCCTGGCGGCACGTCGAGCAGGCATTCCATGCTGCCGGCGCCGCCCATCAAGGTAAATTTTTCGGAGATTTTTTTCATGCTCGCTGCCGGTTAAATTTTGAGGCGCTCGACGACGGTGCCGTTGACCAGGTGGCTGTCGATGATTTCATCGATGTCGCTGGTGTCGATATAGGTGTACCAGGTTCCCTCGGGATAGACGACCAGCACCGGGCCTTCTTCGCAACGGTCAAGGCAGCCGGCCTGGTTGATGCGCACTTTTCCGTGGCCGTTGAGGTCGAGTTCCTTGATGCGGCGCTTGGCGTGCTTTTGAGCGGCCTCTGCTCCGCGCGCACTGCAGCAAGGCCGACCGTCGTCGCGCTGGTTCATGCAAAAAAAGACGTGGTGTTTGTAAAATGGCGTGTCGGTCATGGAGGGTGTGATCGTTTTGGGGTAAGTGACATGATAGCGCTGAATCCGGCCGCCCGCTCCGGGACTGCGGGCGCAACGGCGGGCTAAGGGCGGTTCAGCTTATGCGAGGGCAGCCACAGGAACCATAGTGCAAAGAACGGCCACAGCAACGACAAAAACTGGGCGGCGCCGTTAAAGTTGAGAAACTTGCCCTGCACCCAGCTTTGCAGGGTCGCCATAAAATAAGGGTTGACCGGGATCGTGTTGGCGATCAGCAAGCTCAGCAGCAATGTCAGCGCGGCCAATCGGCGCTGCACTACGACCGGCGCAAAGGCCAGCCCGGACACCATGATGAGGCCGATCAAAAAGCCGCCTTGGGCGCCTGGGGTGACCCAGACAAAGGCGTTCTCCGGGGAAAATAGCAGCGCGCTAGCCAGCGCCTTGACCACGATCGCCATCGCGATCAAGGCGCTCACCAGCATGGCTTTGGGCGCGACCCGGCGTAGCAGGCATAGCAGGGTCAGCATCGCGCCGGTCATGCCGCAGGCGGTAATGATGGTTTCGGACAGCCAGTACTGCTCGACCGTCAGTTCGGTGCCAGGCTGGAGATACGCGGCCAGATCGATCGACATTTCCAGCCATTCCGACAACCATCCCGACAGGATCGGCAACAGCTGTCCGTGGCCGAATAAATAGGCTTGCGGGTAAATCTGGGCCAGCGGCCACAAGGCCAGCAACACCAGGCCCTGGCTGGCGTGCTGGGCAAACCAGCGCTGGCGCAAATGATACAGGCGGCCCTGATCGAGCAAGGTCCGGGTGCCAAACGCGCCCAGGCAGGCGCCGATGCAGCAGCCGGCGACGTTGGTGAGAAAGTCGAGGTTCGATGGCACCCGGCTCGGCAAATACGTTTGCACCGCCTCCATCGCGCCCGACAGCACAATCCCGAGCACGCTTGCGCACAGCACCGCGAGCAAGCCCTTGCACCTTGGGTACAGCGAGAACGCCAGCACGATGCCAAGCGGAATGTAACCGATCACATTGATGGCAGCATCGAACACGGTCCAATACTGCGGCATTGCAAAATTGAGGAAGGTGAGGGGGGGCAGACCGCTATTGCGCCAGCCCGAAAACGGGTACCAGCTGGCATACACGATCAGCAGCACATAGGCGAGCAGCGCGGCGCGCGCGACAGGCGATGTATGGGCCTTGGCCCGGATTGCGCTGTCGTCCTCGCTCATTCTTTGCGCAACGGCATTGCGCCAAGCCAATCGATGATGTCGCTGGCGGCCGCATCGGTGGCGCTGGCCAAAGCCCGCACGCCGCCGGCCGCATCGGCCGTTGCGGCGGCGCTGGTGCGGCTAAAGGTCTTTTGATCGATCAGTTTGCGGCCCTGGAATAGCGAGGCGCGCAAGGTCAACTGGCCGCTGCTGTGGGTGGCGCTGTCGAAATTCTGGGAAAAATCATCGGCTTCGATGCGCAGCAGCGGTACGTCGGCCGCAGCGTCGGTGATCGACAGCACCTTGACGCCGGACTGCGCGGCGCGCGACTTCATGCGCTGGCTGAGCAGTTGCAGCGGCGTTGTGCTCCATCGGCTGCTGGCATAAGGCCGCGCCCGCAAGGGATCGGAATAGAGCAGTCGGTACGCCATCACTTGATGGTCGAGCCAGGCCGGCCCGCTCACGTCCGCCACGATCAGCGCCGCCTGCGGCGGTTGCGCCGTGCGTGCAGCAATGGCTGGCACTGGCCCGAAAGCGTAGGTGGCCATGG
>JANPCW010000841.1:0-2765 GCA_031431155.1 Janthinobacterium sp.
GTTTCGGGAGCCGGCAATATGAACGTTGCGATCATCAATCCGCTGTGGCTGCGCATCACCCATTGGCTCAATGCCATTGCCGTCATCATCATGATGCTGAGCGGCTGGCGCATCTACAATGCGTCGCCGATTTTTTCCTTCACGATTCCCGCCCAGCTCACGATGGGCGGCTGGCTGGGCGGCGCGCTGCAGTGGCATTTCGCGGCGATGTGGCTGCTGTTCGTCAATGGCCTGGTGTACCTGGCGCTCAATCTAGCCAGCGGCCGCTTGCGGCGCAAGTTGCTGCCGGTTTCCGTAGCCGATTTCATCGCGGACATGAAGGCGGCATTGGCCGGTCATCTGGCCCACGACGACATCAGCCGCTACAACACGGTTCAAAAGCTGGCGTATCTCGCGATCATTGCCGACCTGGTCATTCTCGTGCTGTCGGGTCTGGCGATCTGGAAATCCGTGCAATTTCCGCTGCTGCGCACGCTGATGGCCGGCTATGACAATGCGCGCGCAGTGCATTTTTATGCGATGGCGTTCGCCCTCGCCTTTCTGATGGTCCATCTGGCGATGGTGGCGCTGGTGCCGCGGACCCTGGTGGCAATGGTGCGCGGACGTTAGGAGATCGTGATCATGAAGAAATCTGGCAGCAAATCAAGCATCGAGTCGAGCATCGTCTTAGCCGACGAAAGGGAGATCGTCAAGGATGCGTATCAAACGCTCGACATGCCCTCGCGCCGCCTGTTTGGCAAGCGCGCATTGAGCCTCGGCGCGCTGTCGATGCTCAGCGGCTGTTCGCTGACCGACGGCAAGTCGGTGGAAGCGATGCTGATGGCCATCTCGCGTTTCAATGACGGCGTGCAGGGCTGGCTGTTCGACCCCACCCGCCTGGCGCCGACCTACGCCGAATCGATGATCACCAAGCCGTTTCCGTTCAATGCCTTCTACGGCGAAGACGAAGTGCCGGAGATCGAGGACGATTACACCTTGAAGGTGAGCGGCATGGTCGCCCGGCGCGCCGACTGGACATTGGCGGCGCTGTATGCGCTGCCCCAAACGTCGCAAGTGACACGCCATATCTGCGTTGAAGGCTGGAGCGCAATCGGCAAATGGGGCGGCGTCACCTTCAGCCAATTCTTGAAACGGATCGGTGCCGACACGACCGCCAAATACATCGGGTTCCGCTGCGCCGATGACTACTGGACCAGCATCGACATGGCGACCGCACTGCATCCGCAAACCTTGCTCACGTTTACCTACGACGGCCAGACCTTGCCGCCCAAGTATGGCTATCCGATGAAACTGCGCATGCCAACTAAGCTCGGGTACAAGAATCCGAAGCATATCACCGAGATCTTCGTCACCAACAGCTACCCCGGCGGCTATTGGGAAGATCAGGGTTACAACTGGTTTGGCGGATCATGAGTGTCATGGCTCGCCGACAATCCGCGCCGCGCAAGGCGCTCTTCCACTAAAGGAGCACTAAATGAAAAAAGTATCGATGATCGCGTTTGCCGCATTGATGGCAATCGGGGCCGGCACGGCCATGGCGCAGGATGCGATGAAAAAAGATGAGATGGCCAAGGATCCCATGGCCTCGGACGCCATGGACAAGGGTGCGATGGCCAAGGATGGAATGGCCAAGGATGGAATGGCAAAGGATGGAATGGCAAAGAAAAAACATGCAAAGAAAAAGAGTCACAAGAACGCGATGCATAAGGACGGCATGGCCAAGGACGGTATGGCCAAGGATGCGATGGGCACTGATGGCGCGCCCAAGGATGAAATGAAGAAGTGATTTATTAACGCAGATGCGCTGACTGCAACAAGCCGGCGACAATAACCCAAAGGAGAACGTTTCATGATCAAGCATATTCGCATCCCCGGTTTGGCAACGGCGTCGGCCGCAGTGCTGGCATGCAGTGCGGCGACGCTTGCCGTAACAGCGCATGCCGATTCAGGCGGGCAAACCCTGTTCATCAGCAGCGCAGTCGAGCATGCCGACGACACCGCCACCTTCCCGCTGCATCGCGGCACCAAAGGCAACCAGACTGTCTGGTACATGGTGCTCGACAGCTCCGACGGTAAGAAGGCCAAGGAGCTGGGCGTGAACCAGTCGTCCAAACTGGTCAACGCCAAGGGAACGTCGGCCGTGCAAAAGGTCAAGCTCGTCAACGGCGTCATAGATTTCCCGGCGACCGTGGATTTCAGGCCAGTTCGCACTGTCCAGGCCGGTCCGAAAGGATCGCCATTTCCACCCGCTGTGGCGGAACCGGGTGCGGTGGGAGAGCCGAACTATAGCCCGCTCATCGAATTGCCGGACGGGACAATCCTGAACGCGCCCCATGTCAAAAATAATTCGGGCCAGGCCGACAAGGTGGTGGCCGCCGACACGGCGGGTGGAACGGTCATTTACCGCGAAACGCGCGGCTTCCAGGGAGGCAAGGCAGTCAAATATGTCTCCACCGAGTCTTCCAATCCGCTCGCTGCCGCGCTCGAAAATGTGACCTGGGCTCCAGCCCTCGATGCGGCCCCGTTTGCCGGCGGGGACGGCACCGATTCGGCGCGCGCCAGCTTGGCGGCCTTCATTAATGGACAGACCGGCACCGCCAACCCTGAGCGTCAAGGGCTCAATTCGGCGCTGCAGGACGGCCTCGACCCGCTCAACGTGCTCGCGTGGAACCCGAGCCAGGGTCGTTACAGTCCGCTGTGGGATGTGCAGCTGGCAAAGTGGAATCAGCAAGCAATTACGGCAGGAAAAAATACGCATCAAACCG
>JANPCW010000842.1:0-14375 GCA_031431155.1 Janthinobacterium sp.
CAGCACTTGCGCGTAGGCGCCCAGCTCGACGTCGTCGCCCAGCACCGGCACCGGACCGTCCGGCTCGCGATTGCCGATCGTGACTCCCTGCCTTATCGTGCAGTTCGCACCGATCACCGTCTTCGGATGAATAAAGATTCCGCCGAAATGCCAGATCCGCAAGCCGGGGCCAATTTGCACCGACTTGGGCAGGCTCACACCGACGCTGGTCTCGACCAGCCGGAACAGCAGCCAATACCACTGCGTCAACAAGCGTTTGACCAAGCCTTCCGCGCGCCGGTCGATGCGGCGCCCGAACCGGTACGTCCACACGGCCCAAATTGACTGTTCCTGCAAGAACGGTCGAGCCAGGCCATAGCGCTGCAGGTCGGCGCTCCAATCGCGATCAAGCGCCATGCGGATCTCCTTGGATCATGTGTGTCATAGCGCCGCCGACGGCTTGCGGCGGTTCGCGCTAAAGCGCGCCAGCGACCGCCCGTATGCCATGAATCGATGCTCGTAATAATTGGTGGAAATGTATGCCAGGGCAAACAGCACGGCCAGCAGCAGGGGGCGTTTTAGATATTTTTCAATAACATCGCCGCTACCAAGCCACGATTCCGCTAACATCGGATGGATCACATAAAGCGCATACGAGATGCTGGCCAGGAACAGCAAGAATCCGCCATTCAATCTAGCGACCATTGCGGTGCCTGGATTGAGGAGCGTCGCACCGACCAGGATTGCTGCCAAATACGGCCTGAAATAATTGAACCACGCCCCCTGCGGCAGGCAGGAAAAGATGAGCAGGAACAAAATAGGCCACTGCGGAACCGCTTTCAACAACCGCAGCAAGCCATCACCGAGGCGGCCATGATAAATAAGGGCGAGCGTACATCCGGCCAGGATCTCGTCGATCCGGTAGTACGTGACGCTGGACGCATAGACGCCGTGCCAGACGCGCAGCGCGGTAAACAGCAAGCACAGGATCGGCAGCAGCAATAGACCGCGCACGCGCAATACAGCCACTAGAACTGCGACACCGACATAAAACTGCATTTCCAGGCACAAGCTCCACAAATGAACCGTTAGTGGTAGCAGTTCGGTGGGCGGAAAATTGGCAAAAAACAGAAAATGCGCAACCCAGGCGTACACCGATGCGCCGGAAATGGCCAGCGCAACCGCAATATAAAGCCAGGCCAAGGGAATGACCCGGAAGAAACGGCGAATCAGGAAACTCGGAAGATTTTGTTCCTTGAGCAAAATGGAGGTGATCAGGAATCCGGAAAGAATAAAGAATAAAACCATGCCCAAGATCCCTGCGCCGTAATTGAACTCCCACGAATGGGGGCCGAGCGGCAGCAAATGGGCGGCCAGCACCAACAGAATGCTGAGGCCGCGCCATCCATCGAGAACCTTCAGGTGCTGGGGCGCAGCAGAATGTACGCTCGACACAAGTGCATGGGAGCCACTGGTTGCTTGCATCCTCACACCTTGCCGTTTTTCGATTTCGCATCCAAGGCCACCACGGCGCAAGCCGAACCTGCCACGAACCAAAAATACCAATTGAAAACCAGATACGAAATCATATTGTCGGAAGCGCTGACGATCAAATATTGAACCACCAGCGAGATCACAATCACGCCGCCCAACTTATCGATTGGCAGCATCTTCTTTAATAACCACAACAGGCGGGCAAACAGCCAAAGGTAGGCGAGCACGCCAAGCGCGCCCAATTCGAACAGCCACTGGACGTACAGGTTGTGGGCGCCAAAATGTGTTTTCCCGGCGAGCGGAAAGAACGTCGGCGAATAGTGTTGGAACGAATCGATGCCATACCCGAGCAGGTAATTGGCCGGCTGCATCCAATTCAAGCCCGACTCCCATATATACACACGCCAGGCGAACGAATTCAATTTCGCGTACTGGACCACTTCATTTCCGGCACCCAGCTCAAGCAGGCGATCGCGCACGCTCGGGATCAGCATGGCGAGCAACGGGATCACGACCAGGTACAGCAGGTAGCGCCGCTCAAAAAACAAGCCGTATGCGGCGAACAAGGAGAAACAGGCGATCCAGGCGCTTCTGGTTTGAGTCAACACCAACAGCGCAAGCATCAGGAATGTATAACCGGTCAAGATCAGCCTGTTTTGGGTTGACAAGTTATAGCTGGTACTCTTGAGTACGTACAGGCCCAAGGACACAACCAGCGTCAGATAAAAGGCAAAGATATTCGGATGGGCAAAGGTGCTTTGCAGGCGCGCACCATTTGGTCCGCTCACGCCGCCGTGCAGGCCAATGTCGACCAAGGCGTAAATGGCCGGCAATACGGACGACCACAAGACCAGCCGTACGCAGCGTTTGAAATCGTCCTGTGATCGCACCAGATAAAATGCACTGACAAAAATCGCAAAATAGGAAATGAGTGCAAGGAAGGCGCGGATCGCGTCGCCTTTGACCGGTGCGATCACGACGCCGACCAGCGCCAGGATCAGAAACGGCCCCCACATCGTCAGTACCTTTTTGGGCACGATGCTCGGTTTTTCGGCCACCAGCAATAATGCGATCAGGATAACGAATGCATTGATCAAGCCGCCCACGCCAATTTGCATGGCGCCCAATGAAACCCGGGTCGACTCGAAGAATACGTCGCCGGAAGAGCGCAGCAACATGATCATCATTAGCAGCAAGATCCGGCTGTACAACAGCAACAGGCCCAGTAACAGCACGGCAGGCAATGCCATCGAACGGGCAATATTGGCATCCATCGCGCCGACGTAGGCCGGGAGCGCCAATCCCACCAGCGTAGCAATCAGGACCAGCGCCGCCACGGAAAACAAGCGGGGCGACAAAGTGAAATGTTTTTCCATAAGACGGGGGCCTTCAGGCACGGTGCAATGCGTGCATCTTCATCATCAAGAACCTTCTTGATGCGCGCAGCATGAGGTGAGCGGAATCTTTCAATTCGCCCAGTGAGGTACCGCATCGCAAGCGCTTCATGCCACTTGCAACTGCGTCCGGAACACTGCCCGCATCGGCAAAGATGCGCATGAAAACGCCATACGCGCGGCGCCGGTACGGCAGCGGCAGGATTGCATAGTCGATCGCATATTTCTCCTGAATCCGCCTGTGCCCCTGGATCACCGAGCGCGGGTTGGTGGAAATGCGCACCTTGTCGGACGCGCTTTGCAGGTAGTTTACGGCGTATTCGCGCAAGCAATGGACCGATGCGCGCCCGCTCAGGCGGATGAACAAATCCCAGTCCTGGCAACTGCGAAATGACTCATCGAGCAGCCCGACCTCGATCAGCAAGTCGCGGCGCACCACGATATTGGAAAACGAGCCGATGAAGTTCGAGGCCAGCATCTCGTGGAAACAGCGGCCCTCGATCTCGGGGTTGATGCGCAAGGTTTCCTTGCCGTCGTCATCGACGCAGGAAAGCCAGGTGTAGCTCAATCCCCATTTCGGGCCAAGCCGGCGCAAGGCCCGAATTTGCTTTGCCAACTTGTCCGGCTGCCAGTAGTCGTCGCTGTCAAGAAAGGCGACGAACTCGCCGTGCGCGATCCGGATCCCGGTATTGCGTGCGACCGCCCCGCCCCGGTTGGCTTCATGCGCCACGTAGCGGATGCGCGGGTCGCCAATGCTGGCCACCTGGGCCTGGGTATCGTCGCTCGATGCATCGTCGACGACAATGATTTCGAAGTCGGTGAAGCTCTGATCGAGTACGCTGCGCAGGCCTTGCGCAATGCAATAGCCGCGGTTATACGAGGGGATGATGACGCTAACGGCAGGAATGGCAGGCATCAACGGTGTTTCTCCGGCGATTCCGGCAAGATCGGCGCCGCTCATGCGATCAGCCCCGATGGCTTGAGGGTCAGGATCGGCTGCTTTTGAATTCCGCGCAGCATCCAGGAACGGATCGTGCGCGATTCCGCAGGACGCACGCCATGGCGCAGCGCGTAGCAGCCGAAGCGGGTAGCCATGGTCAGCTTGGCTCGGACCGAAATCACCTTGCGAAATGCCAATTCGCGCTCCCGCTCGGCGCTGGCCGGCACTATTTTGAGCAAGACCGTTTGCAGCGCTGCATATTGGGCGGAAAAATCGCTGGCTCCCTCGATCTCGAACAGGCGCTCGCCATGGTTGCAAAACGGCGCAGGATCGAGCAGCGCCACCCCATGCATGATCGAAATCGATTCGGCCAGGTTACGCGAGATATTGAGCGCGACCTGCATTTGAGCCCGGTGTTTGGTCGCACCCACGTTGGCGCCATGCCAGCGGTACTTGATCAAGCCGCGCTCGAGGTTGATGCAGGGCGCAACCAGGGCCAGTTGGCCGAACAAAAAGTAATCTTCGGCCAGCCCCGGAACATGGAGCCGGCGTTCAACCGGCAGCGCGCCGATGAAATCCTCGCCATAGCGCACGCCCGGCCCGCCTGTCCGTCCCAGCCGGCGCAACCCGTCGAGCCGTAGCGCGGCCGACGGATGGCAGATCGGGGTCCGGAACAAGGCCCCAGCGGCGACCCCATGGCGCCCAGTGGGCATATCGATTTTCCCGATCGGCTTGCCGGCGGCATCGATCACCTCGCCCAAGGAACCGACCACCACCAATGCGCGATCGGCCTCGAATGCGCGGGCCAGCACTTCCATCCGGTCCGGCAGCGAGACATCGTCCGCATCCTGGCGCAGCACATAGCTGCAATCGCACAGATCCAGGCCGCAGTTGAGCAGGCCGGACAGACCTTGCGCCTCGGGAAATGAGCGCACGATGACGCGTGGATCGCGCTGCGCGTACGATTGCGCCAGTTCGACACTACCATCGGTCGAACCGTGATCGAGCACGATCAGGCGCCAGTCCTTGAAAGTCTGCTGCACGATACTGTCGAGCGCCTCGCCCAGGAAAGCGATCCCGTTCTTTACCGGCAGCAATACGTCAAAAGTGGCCATTTACCCCTCTACTTTCTTTTGAAAACCTAAAAACGAGCGCAAGCTGAGCAGTTGCGGACGCAGCAGTACCAGGCTTGCCGCGCCATAGGTCGCAGCGCCAATGGCAACCAGGATCAGAAACGACAGCAAGGCGTTCTGCACGGACGCCGAAACGATTTTTTCCAGCGCGATCACCACGCAAGCCATGAAGATTGAAGCGGCCACCGCCGGCGCGATACAGCGCATCAGCGCGCCCAGGCTGATGTCGATGATGCGTCCGCTGAAATACAGGGCCGGTATGGCATTGAGGATGTTGGCCGCCAGATAGGCCGCGGTCACGCCTTCGATCCCCCAGCGGGCGCCGATCACGAATGCGCCAACCTGCAACGCCGCGCCCAGCAGGCCGAGCCGCAACATCAGGCCGGTGCTGCCGCGCGCCATCAGCACCGTGCCGGTGGTACTCACCAACGACTGAATGAAACCGACCGGCGCCAGCCAGGCCAGGATCACGGCCGATGCCTGCCATTTTTCGCCCAGCATGACGTGCACGAACGGCTCCCTCAGGGCGAACAGACCGGCCATCAATGGCGCCGTCAGGAACGCGATGAAGCCGACCGCCTTCAAGTACAAACTGGCCACATCGGCCACCGCGCCTTGCTTGCGGCTCATGATCGGGTACAGCACGCGCGACGCAACGAAGGTCATGTTTTGCAGCGGGAACAGCATCACCCGGTACGCCATCGAATAGACACCCAGCGCAGCCGTGCCCAGCATCCTGCCGATGACCATGCTGTCGGCGTTGCGCGAGACATACAGCACGACATTAAACAGCGACAAATTTCCGCTGAAGCGGGCAATCGATTTGAACTGCTCGACGCGCCAATGGCGGCCCGGGCGAAAACTCGAACGCATCACGATGATGGCAGTCGACACCAGGGTCGAGACGATGATTTGCAGTACGAGGCTGATCACGCCGGCCCCGCGCCAGGCCAATACCAGCGCCACCGCCAAGCCGGCCAGTGCCGCGGCGATCTCGGCGCTGGCCACGATCGAGAACTTCGATTCGCGCTCCAGCAAGGCCTGGTGCAACACGCCCAAGCCGGTCACCGGGAACACGAACGCCAACAGATACAGCACCTGGGCCAACCCGGCCTCGCGAAACACGTGGGCCATCAGCGGCGCGCCGGCGGCAATCAAGATCCCGATCGCCAGGCCCAGACCCACATTGGTCCAGTGCACCGTACTGGCCATCTCGGGAGACACCGCTTTGGCTTGGATCACGGCGGCAGCCGTACCCATGTCGCGAAACAGATAGGCGAGATTGGTCACGATGGCGGCCAATGCCATCAAGCCATACGCTTCGGGCGCCAGCAAGCGCGCCAGCACCGTCATGCTGACCAGTTGCGACACCACCCTGGCCGCTTGCGACAGCGAAACCCATCGTGCATTTGAAATTGTTGACAACGTTGATCCTTATTGATGCTGTATCTGATTCTGTATCGCTGAAATCAGCCCCTGGCATGCCCTCGATTGCGGCTAGCGCCCTTGTGTATTTTCAAGCGCCCATAATCTGCGCTTGACGGAGGAAAGCCTGGCATGAAACGCCGGAGGAACCCACATTTCGTACAGCTGCCGGTAGCCGGGAAGACGGCCCAACTTGAGCAATAGCTTGAGGATCTTCAAATATTGCGGTGCCGATTTAATCGCCTTGGATACGGCAAGATATCCGCGCAAAATATTGTAAAAACGCCGCACCAAGTCAGACCGGATCGGCGCCACCCGCGCCTTGTGCTGTTTGCAGTAGGACGCAATCGATTCGAGCGTACACAGATACCCCTGCGCATTGCGGGTCGATTTCGGCAGCGTCATCGTCGACTCCGGCCGAATCCGCCGCTGGAAGAAAACCTTGCTCATGCATAGCGAAACAGCGGCACAGCAACTGAGCCGCATGATGATCTCTTCGTCTTCATGCACGATACTCATGAACCCGAGCGCGTTGTCTTTCCACAGGGCTGTCTTTGTCAGATACAGACAGGGGCTGGCGAAATAGACATCACGCCGCAGCATGGCGCCTGTCGCATCGATCCCGGACCGGTATTCGAGGTCAATCTTCCTGTCATACGCGGGCATGTATTCCGAGCTGCATCCGGCATCGAGAAACGACTCGCCCGAGAAATAAATGACGTCGATATCGGGGTTGCGGCACACCGCCGCGTCCATCGTCGCAACAAAATCGGCATGCAGCAAATCGTCCGCATCAAAGAAATAGACGTAATTTCCGCTTGCCTGCGTCAAGCCAAGATTCCTGGCGCTGCCCTGCCCGCTGTTTTTGGTATGAAAAATTTTTACCCCGGCGATCTCCCGGTATTGGTCGATCAGCGCCCCGGTGCCGTCGCTGCTGCCGTCATTGATAATAATAATTTCATGAAATGGTTCAGTCTGCGCCAGCAAGGAATCGATCGCCGAGGCGATATAATTTTCGACGTTGTAGGCCGGTACGATCGCAGTTATTTTGATTTTGTTTTGCATTTCCAAATCCATTGCTTCCGATGAAGCCATTCACGTCAATCGAGGTTGGGGCGCTTGAGATCCAAGGAAAAAACGTGCCGTAAGCGGCGACATGTTCAGCAACCGGTGCAACAGATAACACAGCAGCAGGGCGACCAGAATGCGCGGCTCAGCCTGCCCTATGCCCAATTTCTTTGTCATCATCAGCTGCACAAATTGGTGCAGGAACATGATCGTCATCGACGCAGCGCCTAGCCCGGCAAGGCAACGCCCGACCATGCTTGCCTGCAGCCGCTGCGCGATCACAGCCAACAGCGCGACACATGCCAGCGCACTCACCAGCGTGACGACGGGAAAGCCGTAATCACCGGCCTTGATGTCGAAAACATTGTGGTAACCAAGCACGTTGAGCGCCACCGCAATCAGCGCCACCACCGCAAACACCGGCATGAACTTGGCGAGCTCGCCGGCATTGCCGCGCGAGCGCGCCCAATAGCGCGCCCGATAGCCAATGAAGTAAATCGGCGCGGCGATCAGTACCGCGTTGGCGCTCCATGGCAAGAACCACTGACGCAATAGCGCAGCATTCAGATAGGCGCACACCAGCATCAAGGCGAAAATCAGCGCGCATTGCGCCATCGTGTACCGGCGCAGCAGAAAGTGGACCAACTGCTGCGTCAAGAAATAGCATGTGACGAACCAAAACACGGCGGCAAAGCCGGTCAGCAACGGCCCTCCCACCAGCATCGGCTTGATCAGCCCGGTCAAGATCGAAGCGCCGGTCCAGCGCTGTTCGGGCATCGAAACCAGTAATTCCAAGGGCCACAAAATCACCAGAAAACTGAAATACGGCACCAGCAAGCTGAACGCCTTCGACTTCAAATAGGCGCGTTCGGGCGTATTCGTATTGTGCAGCCAGCCCCCGATCAAGAAAAACAAGGGCATGTGGAACATGAAAATCATCTTCGCCAGCAAATCGTTGTGCGTGACGTGTCCCACCACCACCAGGACTATGCCCATGCCCTTCAACACGTCGATCCAGATCTGTCGTTTCATCTCGGGCGAACCATTGCGACTGCCTTGGCCCAGCGGCGGCAACGCGCCGCCAGCGCTACCGGTTACTGTCAAAACAGATAGAGCACGGTTCCGACGACGAAGGTGCCGGCCTGGTTCATCGAGTCCACCAGCGTATGCAGCGCGCGGATGTGGCTGACGTCGTTGCGCGCGACGACCAGCGCCGCGCCGGCGCGGGCGGCCACGCTTTGCGCATCCGCGCACACATTGGCGGCCGGCGTGTCAATCAGGATGACGTCGTACTTGAGCGCCAGCTCTTGCAACAATTGCTGGAACTTTGGCCGGGCCAGCAGTTCCTGCGGATTGGGCGGGATGGCGCCGGCCGGCAGCACCGACAGATCGACCAGCGACGGAATGCGCACGATGGCGTCGGTGTCGCTGCGATCGGACAAAATGGCGGACAGGCCGCTGCGGTTGGACAGGCCGAACAAACCATGCTGGCGCGGGTTGCGCATATCGGCGTCGATCAACAGGGTACGTTCACCGAGTTGAGAGAACACCACCGCCAGGTTGGCAGCGAGGAAGCTGCGCCCTTCATTGCGCTCCGGGCTGGTGATCGCGAGCGCCGTGTGCTCCGCGGCGCTATTGAACCAACGCCGCATCAACTGACCGCGCAGCGCGCGCAGCGCTTCGGCCTGCGCGCAAAATGGATCGTAGGCTGCGATGACCTCATGGCTGACCTGGCTCTGGCCTCGCAGCAAATAGGGAAAATCGAACTGGCGCGACAATCCCAGTTCAATGTCGGCCTGGGTCAATAAACCAAGGCTGATCGCAGTTTCGCCGAAGCTCTGGCCACGCTCGTGCTGAAGGCGCAGGATTCGTTCTGCGTTGTCGGCGCTCAGGCGTCCGGCATCGACCAGGATCGCGCCGATGGAGCGATTCGCCAGGTGGGGCGTTTTTTTGTCCGCGCGCTCGGAAACGGCGCTGCGATTGACCGTGTTGTTGGCATCTATCATTTTTTCTCCAAAGGTTGCCGCTGCCGCCGCCATTAGCCGGCCAACGACGCAGCAGTCGGCGCATCGTGCCGCACCAACGCATGCGAACTTGATGGTTGGCGCGCCACTGCATTTGATTTCTTGATCACCCCCAGTACCGGCAGTCCGATCGCATCGGCCAGATCGGACGCGGAACGCACGCGCCGGTCGAACAGCTCAAGGACCACGGCGCCACCCACGCCCAGCAGCAAACCGACCACCAGCGCCAGCAAGGTATTGAGCACCAGTTTCGGCCCGAACGGCTTGAGCGGCGCGCGCGCCGGCGTCAGCACCGCGATATCGGACTGGTTCGACTGGCCTTCAAGATTGGTCAGGGTCAAGCGCTGCGAGATGGTCTCGTAGGCCCGTTGCGCACTATCGACTTCGCGCGTCAGGACCGACATTTCATCGCGTGTGCGATTGAGCTGCAGGACCTTGAGTTTTTGCGCCGCCAACGCCGACCGGATCTCGCCGCCGCGCTGTTGCAGGATGACCGCGTTGCTGCCGATCGCATTCGAGGCGACCTTGATCTGCGCGTTCAGATCGGCGCGCAGCTTGTCCACTTCGGCCTTGGCGCCCTGGTATTGCGGATGGTTTTTATCGAGCCGTTCGGAGATCTCGGAAAATTTCGATTCGGCGCTCCCCAAGCCCTGCTTGAGGTTTTGAATCAGCGGATTGTTGGCGACATCGGGCGATTCGCCGGCCTGACTACCCTGGGCCTGGCGCTGGCGCGAGGTCGCTTCCATTGCCTGTCCTTGCGCGGCCACCAGTTGACTGGAGAGCTCGTTCAAGCGCACTGTTTCAACGTCGAGACTCTTATCGCTGCTGACAATGCCATTGTCCTGCGAATACTTGGAGAGCTTCTTCTGCGCCACTTCAAAATTATCGCGCAGCAGCTTGACCTGATCATTGAAATAGACCGAGGTTTTCTTCGATGGATCCACCTTCAGCTGAACACTCACCTGTTGATAGGCGGCACCGAACGCGTTGGCAACTTTCGCTGCCATCTGCGGATCCGCGCCGGTGAACGTGATATTGAGGACGCTGCTCTCGCGCGAAGGAACAACCTCGAGCTTGGACAGCAACCCCATGGCGACCCATTCACGGATGTCGCCTTGGCCGCCGGCAGCGTTCTGGAAGCTTTGCTTGACGGCCTCGCCTTCGGCCAGTTTGAGCGCTTCGACCACTTTCAATGCCACGCTCATGCTGTTGACAATATCGACCTGGGTCGACATATAGCCGGGCTGCGAGGGCATGGCCAGTCCGGTCACAGGATCGGTACCCTTGTAATTGAGCACCAGCGAGGTGCTGGCCTTATACGTTTTTGGCTGCATTGCGGTCATGCCGACGGTCGCCCCCACCGTCACGATGAGCGTGAGCAGGATGATCTTGTAATGCGCGCGCAAGATCAACAAGAACTGGGATAAATTCATGGGTGCTTCCTTCGCTGAGGATGATTGGGTACGCGCATCAGAACAAACTTTCTTTAACGTAGATCACGTCATCGACCTGGACCACATCTTCGTGCTTGGCCTTGAATTCGTTCACTTTTCCGCTTGCATCGCGCCGCTTGATGCGCATGCCGCGCTCGGTACCGCGTGGGGTCAACCCGCCCCCGACCGAGAGCACCTGCAGCACCGTCATGTTGCGCTCAAGCCGGTAAGAACCGGGCTTTTGAACCTCGCCATAGACATAGAATCGGGGTGCCCGCTCGACGTACACGACGTCGTCCGTCACCAAGTCCAGATCCTTTTTCATGTCGCCGGTGCGCACCATGTCGGCCAGGTCGATGGTTTCTTTCTTGTTCTGGCCATTGCGTTTGCGAATCAAGGAAACCGTGTCGCCGCCGTCGGCAACCACGCCCCCGGCCAGCGCCAGGATGTCGATCAGGCTGTGCTTGCCATTGATCGGATAGCGTCCTGGCTTGGCCACCTGGCCCAGCACCGAGACCAGCTGACTTTGCACCGAGGTGACCAGAATATTGACCTGAGGTTTAAGAACGAAGCCACCGCTCTTGAGCAGGCCGGCGATCTTGGCCTCGGCATCCGAGGTGGCAAGGCCGCTTACTTTCACCTCGCCCACCAGGGGAAAGCTGATCGCGCCGGTTTGGCTCACCCTGGTCTCGAGCGACAGATCGGGATTGCCATACACGGAAATCTTCAATACATCGCTCGGGCCGAGCAAAACGTCTTCCGCGCTGGCGCCGACGCACCAGGCGCTAAGTACCAGTGCCAGTAAGCCCATCATCATTTTTGTCATTTCACGTCCATCCTATTTTTAGTCGATATTTAGTCAATATTGAATCCAGTGTTAGCCGCTAGC
Source organism: Janthinobacterium sp. (assembly GCA_031431155.1). Lineage (GTDB taxonomy): Bacteria > Pseudomonadota > Gammaproteobacteria > Burkholderiales > Burkholderiaceae_D > JANPCW01. The sequence goes on from JANPCW010000842.1 coordinate 11,780, forward strand.
CGCAAACGCTGGGGGCCGAACTTTGGGGCAGGCGTGCTACTTGGTTCCAGTGATGCCACGTCCGGCTTGAACCGTCGGTGATCCGGCCAGCCTGGCCTGCGGCACCGTCGCAGCCGCTGCCTGCTTTTTCTCGATATAGTCGACCTTGGCCGTAGCGCGCAGCCGGCCAAGTTCCGCATCGCCGATCTCTTTGCGTTTCTTGTTGCGCAGATACAGTGCAATTTCCGGCGCAGCCGCTGCCGCCGTCACCGGGTTCGGTTTGACATCAACCAGCGCGGCCAACATGCTGTATTCACCGGCCCCGATGACGAACAATTGATTCTTACGCATCGTTTGAAGCCTTGCGATCATTTCCGGCGCAAGATCGGCAGTGCTGCGCGACAATTGGGTACGCTCATATTTCACATGATTCTTGTCCAGCCATTGCGCAACTTGCTCGATCGACCCGGCCGAATCAAGCCTCGTTCTGAGCTGCGCGCTGAAGTCCTTGGTGGCAACCACCAACTGCTTCATCGCAAACATCTTGCGATGCGTAAATAACTCGGGGTGCGCCCGAAAGTAAGCGTCGACCTCGGCCGCGGACGGGGCGCCGATCGCGGCGAACTTACTTTGCAGGTAAGCCTGGGCCAGGATCTCGGTCTTGGCGCGATCGATCGCCTCGATTACCTGAGGATCACGGTCCAGCTTATTGCGCATCGCCTCCTCCCGCAATAACTGACGGTCGATCAATAGCTCCAACATTTTTTGATCGACGACCGGCTCCGTCGCGGCTGCCGCACCACTGGCCGGCGCCACATCATCGGCCCCCGGCACCATGGCGATCTCGACATCGTTGACCTTGGCCAGCGCCAGCGAAGGCCCCGCCTGCGCTTGTTTACTCGCCTCTTTACCGCAAGCCGACAGGCTCAGCGCAGCAACCAACGCAAGCGCGCCGAACCATGCGTGGCGGGCCGGACAATCCGTGACCCAGTTGTTGCCTAGTCTCATCTTGCTGGAAATCACAACCTAGATCCTTCGATAATGTTTTGCTCGTCCAACCCGCGGCTCATGCTCATGTTCCTGGCTCACCGGGCTCAATCGGCGACGCGCACACCAAACGGGCGCTGCCGCCGACGTCCCTGGCGCCCTTGATAGATCACGCAGCCTATCGCAAGCAACAGAATGGCCCACGTCTTGGGCATCGATGGCGACGTCACCATGACGCTGCCGCCCTGCCCCGCAGCCAGCAGGCCGGCATCGGCAACCGGCGCAAGGTAGGAAGTCGATGAAGACGATGACGAGGATACTTGGCGTGCGTACGATGAAAATGAGCCGGCGCTCACTTGATGATTGGTCAAGGTCGACATGTTTTCAACTTGTTTCAATACGCCCGAAAAGACACCGGATTTGGCGCTGTCTGTGATGCCCAAAACGGCGTTATTGGAGGCCAGCCGTGAATCGGCGTTGACCTCGGCCAGTCGTGTTTGGTCCAAACTGATCATCGGCACGCTGGCGCTCACCCAACCGGAAACGCTCACGCCAACGCCAAGGATTAGCGCAGCCAACAGGCATCGATGCTTTTTCATTGAGAAACCTTTCTATTTGTTGCAAGAGCGCTGGGGTACATAGCCGCTGGTAAGACCTGGTGCGAACTAATAGGCATTGTCTCGACCCAGCACGACCTTCAGGGTGCGCGCAATAATCCATAGATCAAGCGAGATCGACCAGCTGCGCAGATAATCCAAATCGTATTCGATCCGCGCCGCCATCTTGTCCAAGGTATCGGTCTCGCCGCGAAACCCGTTCACTTGCGCCCAGCCGGTAATGCCCGGTTTGACCTTGTGGCGCAGCATGTAGCCCTTGATCAGTCCGCGGTATTGCTCGTTGTGCGCCACCGCATGCGGGCGCGGACCGACGATACTCATGCGTCCCTGCAGTACATTAATAAACTGCGGCAGTTCGTCGAGCGAGGTGCGGCGCAAGAAAGCGCCTAGCCTGGTGACCCGCTGGTCGTTCTTTTGGGCCTGGGTCACGCGCGCGCCATCCTCGCACACCGCCATCGAGCGGAACTTGTAGACGATGATTTCCTCGCCGTTCAAACCATAGCGGCGCTGCTTGAAGATAACCGGGCCCGGCGAGGTCAACTTGACCGCCAGCGCGATCGACAGCATGACCGGCGTTAGCAGCAGTTGAATCAGCGTGGCCAGTACGATGTCGCTCAAACGCTTGACCAAGCTGTTAATGCCGGTAAACGGCGTTTCTCGAATCGCCACTACCGGCACCCCGCCGACCTGATCGAAACGCGCCTGCATCAGATCGAACATGTAAATATCGGGCAGGAAATAAATCGACGCGGTCGTGTCTTGCAGCGCATCAAGCAATTGCCGGATCCGAGGCTGCGCCGAGATCGGCTGGCTGATGAAAATCACATTGATGTTGTGTTCGCGGACATAGCCTGCGATGTCCTCCATGTGTCCGAGCAGCGGCTGATCCAGTTGCGGCGGCAGACGCGTTTCGGCGCGATCGTCGAAATAGCCCCGCATTTCCATGAACATGTGCGGAAACTTGGCGATCCGATCTGCTAGCTTTAAACCGACCTCGTTGGCGCCCACGATCA
>JANPCW010000843.1:0-3004 GCA_031431155.1 Janthinobacterium sp.
CAAGGGAGCGTGGACCGATACCGGCGGCAGCAACGCCAACCTGTTGTGCTTCAAGTGCCATGCCAAAGCGAATTATGCGGGCAGCAGCGACCGGTTCTTCCAGCCATGGGGCACTGCAGCATGACACCAAGTGCAGCGCAATTCCTTGCCGATCTTGTTGACATGATAATTGTGCAGGTTGCCCTTGCCGGTAGAACCGTCGTAGAAGCCGGTTTTCCTGCCGCTATCGCTGCTGCCCGCATAATTCGCTTTGGCATGGCACTTGAAGCACAACAGGTTGGCGTTGCTGCCGCCGGTATCGGTCCACGCTCCCTTGAGCACGAAATCGTTGCTCGACCCGTGCGGGCCCCATGAGTTGCCGTTGTCGCCATTGTCCGGAATCGCCGACGTGGCCGATGCCACGTTCGAGCCATGGCAATCGCTGCAATACATCGTGTTTGACCCGACCTGGCTACTCCATGGGGCCAGCCACGGATTACCGCCGCTCATGCCGCGCAACGCGGTAGTGCGCCCGGTTGGCAGCATCACCGGATGCCAGGAGCGATGATTCTTGACGTTAAAGCGCCCGCTGGCCAATGCGCTGTCGGCCGAACCGGCGGCATTGCCCAGATTCAGGAGTTCACCCTGATGCGTGGTCGGCGACTGAAATTCCTTGGCCAGATTGGTGTACAGCGTCAAGCCATTGACGCCGGAAATGGTGCCCGGTGCGCCCAATGCCGGGCGATTGCCCGTTCCATCATATTTATTGTTATCGGCATAACCATAATCGGAATGGCACTTCAGCCAAATCTGGTATTCGCGCGTTACGTAGCTTTCACCAACCAGGGAACTGGCATTGGCGCCGGGATCGCCGCGCTTGACGTTATAGCCAGAGGGCAGCGCATGAAACGACGCGGAACCGTAGTTTGGTTCGACACCCCAACTGCCGCGCAGCACGCCGGAAGCAATGTTGGTGTGATTCATCGCGGTATCGGTGTGCGGATGGGTACCGGCCGCATCCGGCGTTCCGGCGAGGCTGCCGGCCGGCTTGCCGCGAAAATCGCGGAACTTCACCACCCGGTGCGGGTTATGGCAATCGCTGCATTCGGCATGGCGATTGTTCAGATTGTTTACGCCGAGTTTGGCGCGCGATTCGATCAAATCCTTGCCGCACTTCCCGGCAGTTTTGCTACAGTTGGCGTCGGGGCCGTCGTTGAATGCGCCACCGATATCGTGGGTCTCGCTCAAGGCGGCCTGCTCGCCCGATTTGATCGGCATATGCCGGGCCAGCGCAAAATCGGTTTTAATATCGGGAACCGCGTTCGTGGTAAGCGCGGTATAGGTCACCGCAGAAGCGGCGCTGTTGGTGTGGCATTGATAGCAGGTTTCTTCAAGCGCCGGATTGCCGCCGGTCTTGGGAGAAACTGTACTGTTGGTTCCTTCCCTCAACAGGCGCAGCGCGCCCTGCGCCGTATGGGTATCGTGGCAATTCAAGCAGGCAACCTGCCACACGGGCGGATTGAGGTTGGCGGGCGCATCCGATGCGGACGGAAATTCACGCTGCCGTGCCGCCGCCGACGTATAGGTTTGAGTGGACACCAGGCTGTTGGCATGGGCCGAATATGCCCATGAGGCGCCGGCCTTGTCGTGGCAGGCCAGGCAGATAATGTCGTTGGCAACGCTGAAATTACCGCCCGCCGGCTGCACTACCTGAAACCGGTTCATGCGCAGGAATTTTGCATTCCCATTGCTGGTCGCTTTATCGCGCAGATGAGGATCGTGGCAGGCCGAGCACTGCAACTGATTGTTTTCCAGAGGAATCTTGGGCCGTGTCGCACCGCGCACGCGGTTGCCGACGATGGTACCGTCGGGAGGGCGCAATTCGCCATCGTAGCTGGCAATCGTGCTGTTATAGGTAAATGAAATCGGGTGGTCGTTGGTCAGGCTGGCACCCAGATCCCGCGTAAAACCGGTCGTCGCGCTGCCGTTCGGCATCGTCACCGGAGAAACGCCTGCGCTCATCGCGACCGTAACGTTCTTGGCGCCGTTGAGTGCGTTGACCTTGTCGATCGCCATTGTGCCGTCATGGCATGACAGACACAGTTTGGAACTTCCGCCGGGCGCCGCCGCCAATTGCGCCGCGTCGGCATCCAGCGAACTCGATGAATATGGCGTATAGGTCTGGCCCGATAGTTTGCGGCTCCAAAGCGGAGCGCCCGCTGGCGTCGGCTCGGCCTCATGCGGCGTATGGCAAAACACGCAGACCTGCGTTTCGGACCCAGCCTTGACGCTGCGGATCGGCACCCGGCCTCCGGACGGGGTCGCCGATCCGTCGGGCGCGGCTGACAAATTATGCTTGGTGCCGCGCACATCGGAAATCTTGTTGGTCACTGTGATTTGCGCGCGCGCGAGCGGCGCCGCCAGTGCCAGTAATAGCGCCAGGATGGTCAGTAGCGCCCCATGGCGTGCACGCCCGAGCGCGCCTCCTGGCTCCGGTCGCATGCCTGCCGCGCCGATCGATCTCATTGGCCACACACCCCAATGGCAGCACGGGCCGCCATTGCCGTTTCCCACACCGTGGCCGGATCGTCGCCGAGCACGGTGAAATGGCCCATCTTGCGGCCCGGCCGGGCCTGATACTTGCCGTAAAGGTGCAGCTTGAGGTTGGGCACCGATAGCAGCTTGTTCCAATCGGGCTCGCGGGCATGCTGAGCGCCGTCGGCATACCAGATGTCGCCCAGAAGGTTGACCATCACCGAGGCCGAATGGGTTCGGGCCTCGCCCAGAGCCAGGCCGCACAGCGCCCGCACTTGCTGTTCGAACTGGTTTGTGACACATGCATCGAGCGTGAAGTGACCGGAATTATGGGGCCGGGGTGCCAGTTCATTCACATAAAGCCGGCCACCGACGACGAAAAACTCGACACTCAATGTGCCGACATAGTCGATTTTGGTGGCGATGCCTTCGGCGATTTCTATGGCATTGAGCGTCAGCGCGGCGCAGTCGTTTCGGGCCGGAACGATGG